>DASZQY010000358.1:0-6669 GCA_035549395.1 Bauldia sp. | reverse complement strand
ACGGTCGCGACGTGCGGCCGAAGATGGCGGAGTGGTTGCGCGCCGGGCTGGTCGATTCCGTGAGCGGCGACGACGTCGCCTTCATCCAGAAACTGGTCGAGCAGAACCCGATCGCAAACGGCCGCAGCCGGCGCGGATAACAGGGCTTCGTTTAGTCGGGCGAGCCGCGGGTAGTCCGCCTGCCGCCGGGTTATTCCTCAGCCCTTACCGACGACATTGACCGGCTGTCCACGCTGGAAGGCTTCGATGTTGTCGATCAGCTGATCGGCAAGCGACTGGATAGCCTCGCGGCTCGCCCAGGCGACGTGCGGCGTCAGGATGAAGTTGGGCAGGTCGAGCAACTGCATCAGCGGGTGATCGGCGGGCGGCGGCTCGGTCGTCGCTACGTCGAATGCCGCGCCCGCGATCTGTCCGCTCCGTAGAGCGTTGCCCAGCGCGCGCTCATCCACGAGCCCGCCGCGCGCCGTATTGACGAGCAGTGGCCGCCTCTCCATCAGCGCGAACTCGGCGGGGCCGATCATGTTGCGCGTCTCGGGAGTAAGCGGCGAGTGGAGGGTAATGACGTCGCTCGTGCGCAGTATCTGCGCCAACGGCGCGTAGGGCAGGTCGGTGCGCACGCGAGCTGCGTAGTCCGCGAAGACGGTTTCCATCTGGAAGGCCTTCGCGATCGCAGCCACCGCCGTGCCGAGCACACCGTCGCCGATGATGCCGAACCGCGCGCCGGCAAGATCGCGGATCGGATGATCGAAGTAACAGAACTGGCCCGCCTGCTGCCAGCGCCCGCGGGCTACGGAATCGCGATAGGCTAGGATGCTTCGCCGCAACGCCAGGATCAGCGCAAATGTGTGCTCCGGCACGGTATGGGCGGCGTAGTTGCGGATGTTGGAGACGATGATGCCGCGTTCACGGCACGCGCCGACATCGACGTTGTCGGAACCGGTCGCGGCTATCGCCACCAGCTTGAGCCGGGCGGCGCCGGCGATGCCGTCGGCGCGCACCGGGACCTTGTTGGTGACGACTATCTCGGCATCGGCGATGCGACCGGCCACCTCGGCAGGGGCGGTCCTCTCGAAGACAGTGAGGGCGTGTGGAAACGAGAGCGGCCTCAGCACCGTTTCTGGAGAAAGCGTCTCCCGGTCGAGAAAGACCACCTTAATGACGTCGCCTTTCGTCACTCCCGTACCTCCCGCGCTTCGGCGGCCATGTTGCAGCCGCTGAAGATGTGTCTGTCATTTCTTTCGTGCCCTGCGAAGCCCGAATTATACCCATGCGCGGCCCAGTCTGAGTCCGGGCGCCGCAGGGTGGGGCGGTCGGCCGTTCGCCGCGTGTTCCGGTTGTGCGGCGTTGTCTCCAGAGCCGCCGGCAATGCTGGATCGGTGCCTGCGGCAGGCAATGGTCACAGATTTTAGAGCGGCAGACCGACGTAATTCTCGGCCAGCGAGGCAGCGGCAGCCTGCGAGTGGACGAGGTAGTCCAGCTCGGCCTCCTGGAGGCGCTGGCCGAAGGCGTCTGTGTCCGGAAAACGGTGCAGTGTCGCCGTCATCCACCAGGAGAAGCGCTCGGCTTTCCAGACGCGCGCCAGCGCGCGCGCCGAATAGGCATCGAGGCCTTTCAATGAACGTTCGCCATAGTGCTCGGTCAAGCCCATGGCGAGGTAGTGGACGTCGCTGGCCGCGAGGTTCAGGCCCTTGGCACCGGCGGGCGGGACGATGTGCGCGGCGTCACCGCAGAGGAACAGCGTGCCGAAACGCAACGGCTCGGCGACGAAGGAGCGCAGCGCCGCGATCGACTTCTCGATCGAGGGTCCCGTCACGACGCGAGCGGTGGTTTCTTCCGGCAGGCGGCGGCGCAGTTCGTCCCAGAAACGATCGTCGCTCCAGTCCTCGACTCTCTCCCCGATAGGCACCTGGACGTAGTAGCGGCTGCGCGTGCGCGACCGCATGGAGCAGAGCGCGAAGCCGCGTTGGTGATTGGCGTAAACCAGTTCGTCGCCGACCGGCGGCACATCGGCGAGCACGCCAAGCCAGCCGAATGGATAGGCGCGCTCGTATACGCGGACGGCCTCCGACGACACCGAGTGTCGGCTGACACCGTGGAAGCCGTCGCAGCCGGCGATGAAATCGCAGTCGATGCGCCGCACCTCGCCGTCGGCGCGATAGGTGACGACCGGCGCATTCGTGCTGAAATCGCCCAAGGTGACCTCATCGGCCTCGTAGACCGTCAGCCGGCCGGCGGCGGCGCGCGCCGCCATCAGGTCGCGGGTCACTTCGGTCTGGCCGTAGACGGTGACCGTCTTGCCGCCGGAGAATTGCCTGAGGTCGATGCGATGGCGCTCGCCGGCGAAGGCGAGGTCGATGCCCTCATGCACCAGCCCTTCGGCGTGCAGGCGGGCGGCGCAGCCTATTCCTTCGAGCAGGCGGACCGTGCCTTCTTCCAGCACGCCGGCACGCACGCGCGAGAGCACGTGCTCCGCTGAGCGGGCCTCGACGATGACATTGTCGATGCCGGCGTGGCCGAGGAGCTCGCCGAGCAGCAGGCCGGCTGGGCCAGCGCCGATAATCGCGACCTGCGTGCGCATCAGCCGCTTCCTCCCATTCGGGTCACCGAAGCGAGTAAGGCGGAGGCTGTGTTGAGCGCCGCTCCGGTCGCCATCACCATCTGCGGCAGCGTCAGCCATTCCAGTGTCCACGCGGCGCCGGAGCGCTCCTGCTCGTGGACCAGCGCCGTCGCCATGGCGGAGGAAAGTGCCGCGGTAAAGTGCGCCAGCGCGACCAGCAGCTCGGCGCGAACGGGGTTAGCCTTGTGTGGCATCGCCGACGAGCTGCCGGCATCGGCAAGCATCACTTCGCCAACGGTGTTTTGCGCCATTAGCACGATGTCGGCGCCGATCTTGCCCAGGCTGCCGGACACCAGCGCCAGCCACGCGGTAAATTCCGCGAGGTTGTCGCGCTGGCTGTGCCACGGCGCGGCCGGCGCGAGACCCAGTGCGTCAGCCAGACGTCCCGCCACCGCCTCGCCCTTGCCGCCGAGCTTGTCGCGCGTTCCGACGGCGCCGCCGAACTGGAGTACAAGCAGGCGCGGCTTGAGTTCGGCGAGGCGCGTGCGGTGCCGAACGAGCGGCTCGCGCCACGAGCGCAGGCGATCGGCGACCGTGATCGGCAGCGCGTCCTGCATGCGCGTGCGGCCCATGATCTTGTTGCCGCTGAAGCGGCGATCGAGGCCGTCGAGCGCGGCGAGCGTGCCCGTCAGCCGCGCGTCGAATGTCATGACAATCGGCACCAGACGCCGCACAAGCGCCGTGTCGATCAGATCCTGGCTGGTCGTGCCGAAGTGCAGCCACTCGGAATGAGCCGCCGGCAGCATTTGTCGCAGCTGGCGGACATATTCCGGCACCACGACGCCGTCGCGGGCGACGGCCGCACGCAGTGACGCCATGTCGGGGGTGAGGTCAGCCGCTGCGGCCACAATCGCGTCGGCCGCTGCGGATGGGATCACGCCTTCGGCTGCTTCCGCCCGGGCCAGCGCCGCCTCGAAAACGTTGAACTCGCCGATCTCGGTCTCGGGTGTGAACAGCCTCGCGCTTTCCTCGTCGCCGAGCAGCGCGGCAAGAAGCGGATCGTCGAAGGGCGAGACGCTCACGGCCGCATGCTCAGATGTCGAGGAACACGGTTTCGCGTGGACCCTGCAGGCGAATATCGAAGGTGTAGGTGTTGCCACTCCGCGCCGCGACCAGAGTCGCCACGCGGTCCTTGTGCTCGATGCGCCGGAGCAGCGGGTCGTCCGCGTTGGCCGCCGCTTCGTCGCCGAAGTACATGCGCGTGTTCAGCCCGAGGTTGATGCCACGGGCGACGATCCAGAAACTGACATGCGGCGCCTGGAGGCCGCCATCGGCAAACGGGACCCTGCCGGGCTTCACCGTCTCGAAGCGGAAACGCCCGGTCTCAGGGTCGGCGGGCGAGCGGCCCCAGCCGGCGAAGTTCGGGTCGGCGGCGCCACGCCATTCATTGGGGCTCGGGTAGTAGCCGTCGGCGTCGGCCTGCCAGATTTCCACGACGCAATCGCGGACCGGCGCATCGGCGCCGTCAAACACCGTGCCGGTGATCGTAACGCGCTCGCCACGGGTCTTGTCGTTGACCAGCGCAGCGCCGTGATCGACCGGGTACACACCATCGATCCCGGAGAAGTTCGGGGTCAGGCCGATGTGGACGTATGGGCCTCCCGTCTGCGACGGTGATTCCTTCAGGCGTGCCAGCGGCTGCGCCATCAGTTGCCCTCCCGACGGTTTTCAAAGGGGGTCGACCGGCGCCCGCGGAGCACGATGTCGAACTTATAGGCCATCGCGTCCATCGGGATGGTCAGCCCTATGTCGAGCGGCGCGATCAGCATGTCGAGCGCGGCAGCGTCGCGGATGGTGTTGGCTATCGGATCGAGCGGAATAAGCGGGTCGCCCTCGAAGTACATCTGGGTGATCAGGCGCTGGGCAAAGCCCGAGCCGAAGACCGAGAAATGGATGTGCGCCGGGCGCCAGTCGTTGACGCCGTTCGGCCAGGGATAGGGGCCGGGCTTGATCGTGCGGAAGACGTAAGAACCGTCATCGCCGCTGATGCAGCGGCCGCAGCCGCCGAAGTTGGGATCGAGCGGTGCCAGATATCCGTCGCGCTTGTGGCGGTAGCGGCCGCCGGCGTTGGCCTGCCAGAACTCGACCAGCACGCCCGCCACCGGCCGTGCCTGTTCGTCCAGCACGCGGCCGTGGACGATGATGCGTGGTCCGATAGCCGACTCGCCCGGCTTGGCGAAGTTGTGGATGAGGTCGTTGTCGAGTTCGCCGATGACGTCGTGACCGAACACCGGCCCGGTAATCTCGCTGATCGTATTGTCGAACGAGAGCAGCGCGCGCTGCGGAGAACGCAGGATCGTCGTCTTGTAAGCGGGCGCGTAGGCGGGCGGATGCCACTGGCGGTCGCGGGCGAAGAAGGCACCGGTCTCGCGCGGCGCATTCCACGCTTCGCGGGGTTTCATGGCGTCTTCTCCGCGGCCATCTCGGCGTACACCTGCTTGGCGATGCGGAAAGCGCTGTTGGCGGTAGGCACGCCGGCATAGATCGCGACATGCATAAGGGCCTCGCGCACGTCGGCCTCGGTGGCGCCGGTGCGCGCCGTGGCGCGGATGTGCATCGCCATCTCCTCGTAGTGGCCAAGCGCGGCGAGCAGCGCGATGGTGACGATCGAGCGCTGGCGCTTCGGCCACTCGTCGCGCGACCACAGCAGCCCCCAAGCCGACTCGGTTATGAGTTCCTGGAAAGGGGCGTCAAGCGATGTCGCCGCGGCGCCGATGCCGTCGACGTGCCCGTCCCCGAGCACCGCGCGGCGTGTCGCGTCGCCCTGTCGCCAGTTGCGCGATTTGATCTCAGCTATCGACATGGGACCTGGACTCCATTGCGAGAGCGTCGGCAAACTGGCGGACGAGGTCCGCGAATTCCTCCGGCTGCTCGATACAGGGAAGGTGGCCGGCGTCTCGGATCGTGGCGTAGGCGGAGCCGGGGACGAGGTCGGCCAGCATGCGCACGAGGGCCGGTGGCGTTGAGCCGTCCTGCTCGCCGACCACGCAGAGCGTCGGCACTCTTGTTCCGCGGGCTGCAGCGGTGAGATCGGCGTCGCGCACCGCGGCGCAGCTCCCGATGTATCCTGCTACCGGCTGGCGGCAGAACATGGCGCGGTAGCCGGCATAGGCGGCGTTGGATGGAACCCGGAAGGCGGGCGAGAACCAGCGTTCCATGATCGGATCGACGATCGACGCCAGCCCGCCCTTCTGGATGGCGGCAACGCGCGTGTTCCAGAAGGTGGCGTCGCCGATCCGGTGAGCTGTGTCGCTCAGCACCAGTCCGCCTACCAGGCGTGGGTGGCGGGCTGCCAGCGCGAGCGCAATCTGGCCGCCCATGGAGACGCCGCACACGATTGCCTGTGGTGCGCCAACGTGCCGAATGAGCGCGGCGAGGTCATCGGCGTGCTCGTCCATGGAGTACGGTGGCGTCCCGATGCCGGAAAGGCCGTGCCCGCGCACATCATAGCGCAGCAGCGCGAAGCGGTCGGCCAGCCGTGGCACGACATCGTCCCAGATGCGCAGATCGGTCCCCAGCGAATTGGCGCACGCGATCAGCGGCTGCCGGCGGGGATCGCCAGTCAGCGCGTAGTGCAGCGTGATGCCGTTGAGGGTTGCGAACTGCACGGCCTGGAACTCCGCCTCGTCTCCTAGAACGGGTAGGGCTGTTGCGAATCCTCGATGGTGATCCAGCGAAGATCGGTGAACTCTGCGATTGCGGCCTTGCCGCCGAAGCGGCCGTAGCCGCTGCCCTTGACGCCGCCGAAGGGCATCTGCGCCTCGTCGTTCAGCGTCGGGCCGTTGATGTGGCACATGCCGGCCTCCAGCCTCGCTGCCACCGCCATGGCGCGGCGGATGTCGCGGCTGAACACCGCCGACGAGAGACCGTACTCGGTATCGTTGGCGATCTTCACCGCCTCATCGTCGCCATTGATGCGGATCACCGGCTTCACCGGGCCGAACGATTCCTCCTGATAGATGCGCATGGCGGGCGTGACGCGATCGACCACTGAGGCTTCCACCACGGTGCCGTTGCGTTTGCCGCCGGCAACGACCTTCGCACCCTTGGCG
>DASZQY010000357.1:0-8215 GCA_035549395.1 Bauldia sp. | reverse complement strand
CGCGTCGCCGGGCGCTCGTAGGTGTACGATGTCTCGTGGCGAACGCGGATGCGCATCAGGTCAGGTACTGCTCGGTGATGGCGTTGCCGAGACGGGCGTTGTCGGCGATGAACTCGGTCAGGAACTCGTGCAGCCCCTTCTTCTGGAAAATGTCCGAGATCGTCGCATTCTGGAGGCGCGTGCGGATCGAGCGCGCGACGCGCTGCGCCGGGCCCTGCCGGCCGTAAGCCAGCGAAAGCTCGTCGAGAAAGGCGGTGAGGTTCTCGTAGCAGCTCGCCAGCGAGCGCGGCATCTGCTCGTTGAGCACGAGCAGATCGGCGATCAGCCACGGCTTCAGGCTCTCGTGATAGACCCAGCGATAAGCCGTCAGCGACGATACCGAGCGCAGAATCGAGGCCCACTGGAAATAGTCGAGTCCGCCGCCGACGCGCGAACCCTCGGGCAGCAGCAGGTGATACTTCACGTCAAGAATGCGGGCGGTGGAATCGGCGCGCTCGAGGTAGACACCGAGGCGCAGGAAAAAATAGGCGTCGTTGCGCAGCATGGTGCGATAGGCCGAGCCGTCAAACAGCAGACAGGCGTCCTTCACGCGGCCGAGAAACTCGGTCAGCCGGTCGCGGTCCATGCGGGCGCCGTCGAAACGCTTCAGGCCGAGCCAGCCGGTGTTGATCGCCTCCCACATGTCGGCGGTCAGGGCGGTGCGCTCGGCGCGGCTGTTGTGGCGCGCCGTACCGAGGCAATTCTTGATGCTCGACGGGTTGTCGGCGGCGAAGGCGAGAAAATCGATGACCTTGTCGCGCTCGGCCTCGCCGCCGGCCGTCTTGAAGGCCCACAACGCGCCGGCGGCGGCGAGGGCCGATTCCCACTCGTTCGACTCGCCCGCGTACGACACCGGCATCGCCGTCAGCCGGCTCGCGGCATCGATGATGCGCGCGGTGTTGTCCGCGCGCTCGACGTAGCGGGCCAGCCAGAACAGCGAATCGGCAGTGCGGGAAAGCATCTTAGGCGAAGGCTACTTGGGAAGGTCGGTCGGCGGCGTGCAGGAGACCACGTAGTTGTTGTCCTTGTCGGTGTCCGGGAAGCACATGGTGATCGTGTCGGTCGTCTGGTTGACGACGAACACCGCGCTCGTCGGCGGTGTGAACTTGATGCGCGTGTCAGCGGGCGGAACCGGAGTGACGGTGTAGGTTTCGTCCGCAAACGCCGCCGCCGGGGCCAGGCTGGCCAAAGTCGCAACGACGAGGATGACGTTCTTCATGCTTCTCCTCCCTTGGGTTCAGGCGTCCAGCACCCAGGTGTCCTTGGTGCCGCCGCCCTGCGATGAATTGACGACGAGCGACCCCTCCTTGAGGGCGACGCGCGTCAGGCCGCCGGGCACGATGCGCACGCGGTCGGCTCCGGAAAGCACGAATGGTCTGAGATCGACGTGGCGCGGCGCAATGCCGGCGTTGACGAAGGTCGGCGAGGTCGAGAGTGCCAGCGTCGGCTGGGCGATGAAATCGTCGGGCGCTGCTTTCAGCTTGGCGGCGAAATCGGCGATCGTCTCGGAATCGGCAGCGGGGCCGACCAGCATGCCGTAGCCGCCGGAGCCGGAGACTTCCTTCACTACCAGCTCGGGCAAATGCTCAAGCACGTAAGCCAGCGAGTCCTTCTCGCGACAGCGCCACGTGGGCACGTTTTTCAGCAGCGGCTCCTCACCGAGATAGAAGCGCACGATCTCTGGCATGTACGAGTAAACCGCCTTGTCATCGGCGACACCCGTGCCGACGGCGTTGGCCAGGGTGACGTTGCCGGCGCGGTAGGCATTCATGAGGCCGGGGACGCCCAGTGTGGAATCGGGACGGAAGGTGAGGGGATCGAGGAAATCGTCGTCCAAGCGGCGGTAGAGCACATCGACGCGCTTCGGCCCTTCGGTGGTCCGCATGTAAACGACGCTTTCGCGCACCAGCAGATCACGGCCCTCGACCAGCTCGATGCCGAGCTTGTCGGCGAGGAAGGAATGTTCGTAGTAGGCGCTATTGTAGGGGCCAGGCGTGAGCAGGGCCACGGTCGGATCGTCGGGCGCGGACAACGGCGCCACCGATTTCAGCGTCGCCAGCAGCTCCTCGGGATAGTTCTCCACCGGCGCGATGCGGTTTTCGGCGAACAGGTCGGGGAAGAGGCGCATCATCACCTCGCGGTTTTCCAGCATGTAGCTGACGCCGGAGGGCGTGCGGGCGTTGTCTTCCAGCACATAGAAATCGTTGGCGTCGACGCGGACGATGTCGATGCCGGCGATCTGGACATAGATGTCGTGGGGCAGGCGCATGCCCGCCATCTCGGGCCGAAAGTACGGATTGCGATAGATGAGATCGGCCGGCACCTTGCCGGCGGCGATGATCTCGCCATTGCCATAGACGTCGGCGAGAAACGCGTTCAGCGCCTTGACGCGCTGCTCCAGCCCGCGCGCCAGCCGCTGCCATTCGCCCTTGCTCAGGATGCGCGGGATGATGTCGAAGGGGATGATGCGCTCTTCGCCGTCGGTATTGCCGTAGACGGCGAAGGTGATGCCGATGCGGCGGAAGAGAAGCTCGGCCTCGGTGCGGCGGTGGCTAAGCAGTTCGGCCGGCGTTTCCGCCAGCCATTTCTCAAGGATTGTGTAGCCGGGCCGGGCGGCGCCATCCTCGGCAAACATTTCGTTGAAGGCACTTGGCATCGCGCGTTCGGTTCCGGCAGTCGCCTCAGCAACTTATCCTAGACCGGCTTGCAAGAACGACGCCAATCCGCGCTCTGTCGCGGGCAAGATCAGGCGATGGCTTCCTCGCCTTCGTCGCCGGTTTCCGGCAGGGGAGCCTGGATCTCGACCATGTTCTCCCAGGTCACGATCTCGATGCGGCCGTCCTCATGCTCCACTGCCGCCGTGCAGCTTTCCACCCAGTCGCCGCAGTTGACGTAGCGGAGGCCGAAATCGTCGTGGACCGCGGCGCGATGAATGTGCCCGCAGACGACGCCATCGACGTTGTGCTGGCGGGCGGCGGCGACCAGGCTTTCCTCGTAGTGGCCGATGAAGTTGACCGCGGTCTTGACCCGCATCTTGGCCCAGTTGGAGAACGACCAGTAAGGCACGCCGAGGCGGCGCCCGATGCCGTTGACGAACGTGTTCACCGCCAGCGCCGCGACGTAGGCGTTGTCGCCGAGGAATGCCAGCCAGCGCGCTTTCGACTGCACCGGATCGAAGCAGTCGCCGTGGATGACGAGATAGCGTTTGCCATCGGCGGCCTCGTGCACGACGCTTTCCTCGATCTCGAGCGTGTCAGTGCGGCTGCCGGTGTACTGGCGCACGAAATCGTCGTGGTTGCCGGGCAGGTAGACGATGCGCGTGCCAAGCTCGGCCTTGGCCTTCAGCAGGCGGAGCACCGCGTGGTGCTCGTCCGGCCAGTACCATTTGGCGTCGAGCCGCCAGGCATCGATGATATCGCCGACGAGGTAGATGGCATCAGCGTCGTGACTCGCCAGGAAGTTCAGAAGCTGACCTACCTGGCATCCCCTCGTTCCAAGGTGGAGATCCGACAGAAACAGCGTTCGGAAACGGCGCGTCGCGGCGATGGCGGTCATCGTGGCTTGTTCCCCGTCTTCCAAGTCCATTTCGAAGGCGCGCGGCGGCGGTCGCCGACGGCGTTGAAGGCGCCCAGGGCACGGAACTGGCGCACAACGCGGCGGCCGCGGAGACGCAGAGCCAATGCGCGCTCGGCCAGACTTGGTGCCGGTGCGATCGCGGGAGCGTCGGCCAGTTCGCCATTGCCCATGTTCATGGCGTTGCCGCGCCATACGAACGTGTTGCCCGTCCAGCCGGCGATCCAGAGCGCCGGAAGAGCGAGGTCGCGGACGAACAGCATGAGAGCGATGCGCGGCGAAACCGGCCAGTTCATGCGGCTGGCGAGCAGCAGCTCGGCGGCGTACCAGGCGACGAACAGCATCAGCAGGCCCGGCCACTTGACCGGGTCGATGACGACGAGGATCGCGGCCAGCAGCAGCGGCAGGAAGCCGCCGGAGGCGAGCTCCAGCGCATAGAGCGGCGCGAAGGTGGCGCGGCGCAGGCGCGCCCAGCGCAGCTGCCGGTTCCACACCTCGGCGACCGAACGGAAGCCGAGCGGCTGCGGCCACGGATCGCGGACGAGTTTCACGCGGTGGCCGGTCGAGTGCACGACCTTGGTCGCCGCGGCATCTTCCGCCGGTTCGCGGGCAAGCGCGGCAACACCACCGGCGCGGTCCAGATCCTGCCGGCGCCAGAACAGGGTCTTGCCCTGCGCGAAGGCCATGCCGAAAGCATCGGCGGTGAGCTGCCAACGGGCCTGATACGTATTGAGGAAGGCGCACTCGAGGTCGCCGCCGACGCCCTCGGGCTCGGTGCCGACCGGCGGCGAGCAGACGAGGCCGACGCCGTCCGTCCAGCGCGCCAGCAGCGTATCGATGTAGTCCGGCGTGAGCAGCACGTTGGAATCGGTCATCACGATCCAGTCGTACTTCGCCGCGCGCCAGCCTTTGACGAGATTGTTCAGCTTGGGATTGATGCTGATGCGATCGTCGCCGGTAAGGATGCGGGATTGCACGGTCGGATGCGCCGCCTGCAACCTCTCGATCACCGGGATGATCGGATCGGCCGGCTCGGCGACGCAGAAGACGATCTCGTACTCGGGGTAGTCGATCGTGAACGCGGAGCCGAGGGTTTGTTCGATGTGATTTTCGATGCCCCGCGCCGGCCGCAGGATGGTCACCGGCGGGCGCAGACGATTGGGCGGCGGCAGCGGCAGATAGGACCGCGCCACCAGCACGCCAATGCTGATGAAGTGAATCGCCGCCGCGAACAGGACGGCGTAGAGAATCAAATCAGTTGGCGTCATTGCACCGCACAATGTCCGTCATTTGTGACCCCCAAAGCAAGGCCGTGTGACGCCTGTATGACGGAAAAGGCCATCGGACTGAAGCCTAGAGCAGACGCAACGCGCGGAAGCTGACGTGTCCGTTCTTTCCCACCACCAGATGGTCGTGCACCACGATTCCCAGCGGTTTGGCGATTTCCGCCACTGATTTGGTCATCTGTATATCGGCTGTGGAGGGGGTCGGGTCCCCCGACGGATGGTTGTGGACAAGAATGATCGCGCTCGCCGAGAGTTCCAGCGCCCGCTTCACAACCTCGCGTGGATAGACCGGCGTGTGATCAACCGTGCCCGTCTGCTGGACCTCGTCGGCAATCAACTGGTTCTTCTTGTTCAGGAAAAGAATCCTGAAATGTTCAACGGGCTCGTAGGCCATCGCGGCCTTGCAGTAGTCGATCAGCGATGCCCATGAATCGAGTACCGCGCGGTCGCTGATCCTGCCACGGACAAATCTCTGGGCAGCGGCGAGCGTCACCTTCAGGTGATGCACGACCGATTCGCCGACGCCCGGCAGTTCCTTCAATTGTGCCTCAGGCGCGGCGAGCACCTCGGAGAACGACCCGAACCGCTCCAGCAACTGCTTGGCGAGGGGTTTGGTGTCGCGCCGCGGCACCGCCTGAAACAGCAGGAGCTCGAGCAGCTCGTAGTCGGCGAGCTTGTCGCCGTCGTGAAAGCGCTTCTTCAGGCGATCGCGATGGCCATGAAAATGCGGTGCCGCTCTCGCTGGCGCCGCCGGAACTTCACCACCCCTGTCGCGGAAACCGCTCATGCAGCCGCGCGGTCGGTCTCGGCGTGCTTCTTCGACAGGGTGAAGATCTCGTGGCCGTTGTCAGTGACGCCGACCGTGTGCTCGAACTGTGCCGAGAGCGAGCGGTCGCGCGTGACCGCCGTCCAGCCATCGGCCAGCACCTTCACGTGCGGCCGGCCGAGGTTGATCATCGGCTCGACGGTGAAGATCATGCCGGGGTTCAACGCGACCCCATCGCCGGGGCTGCCGTAGTGGAGGATGTTCGGCGCGTCGTGGAACAGGCGGCCGACCCCGTGACCGCAGAAATCGCGCACGACGCTGCAGCGCTCGCGCTCGGCATAATCCTGTATGGCGTAGCCGATGTCGCCGGTGGTGGCGCCGGGCTTGATCACGGCGATGCCGCGCATCATGGCCTCGTAGGTCACGTCGACCAGGCGCTCGGCGGCGCGCTTGACCTCGCCGACCTTGACCATGCGGCTGGAGTCGCCGTGCCAACCGTCGACGATCAGCGTGACGTCGATGTTGGCGATGTCGCCATCGCGCAGCGGCTTGTCGCTCGGGATGCCGTGACAGACGACGTGATTGATCGAGACGCACGTCGAATTCATGTAGCCCTTGTAGCCGAGGGTCGCGGGCAGCGCGTCGTGGGCGAGGGCGAAGTCGTAGATGAACCTGTCGATCTCGATGGTTGGCAGACCCGGGCGGATGATCTCTTCGACCGCATCCAGGCATTGCGACACGAGAGCGCCGGCGCGGCGCATTCCCTCGAAGTCCGCGGCGCTGTGAAGCTTGATCTGGCCGTCGTTCCGCATCGGAACGAGGGCGGCGTCGATGTAGCTGACCATGGCAAGGATATGGCGGCTTTCGGCCGCCGGTGCAAGGCGTCACTCCAGCACGGGCAAGGCGCCCGCAACCGTGATTTCCTCGGTCGTTATCCGGCATTGATAGGCCAGCATCTCGACGCCCGCGGCCTTGGCGCGGTCGAAAGCGGCGGCGTAGGCCGGGTCGAGGTCGCGGGCGAGCTCGAAGGTTTCAGCATCACCGCGCTGGATAAGGTAGAGCATGGCGGCGCGATGGCCGGCGGTTTTCATGGCGGAAAGCTCGGCCAGGTGCTTGGCGCCGCGGGCCGTGACCGAGTCGGGAAACTCGGCCCGGCCGGGCCGGCGCAGCAGATGGACGTTCTTGACCTCGACATAGGCATCCGGACGCCCGGCGCCGGTGAGCAGGAAATCGACGCGTGAGTTCGCGCCGTAGCGCACTTCGCGGCGGAGAGCCTCGTAGCCGGCGAGTTCGGGGATGGCGCCGGCGGCGATCGCCTCGGCAACCAGCCGGTTGGGGTGGGCGGTGTTGATGCCGACGAGGCCGTCGTTGACCTCGACCAGTTCCAACGACCAGGGCAGGGTGCGTGTCTTGCTGTCGGAGCGGGACAGCCACACCGGCAACCCGGGATCGGCCAGCCCGATCATCGCGCCGGGGTTGGCGACATGAACGACGACGACCTCGCCGGAAGCCAGCCGGACATCGGCGAGGAAGCGCTTGTAGCGGCGGATCAGGGTCGCGGGCGTGAGGGGTGCAGGAAATCGCATGACGGGGTCGCTGCAGGCGGTATATCTCGCTTGCGGGCGGCTCGAACACACCGGATTGCGGCAATGCTGCGTATTTCTGCCTTGGCCGGCGCCATGCTTGGCGCCTGCGTGCTGCCGGCATTCGCCGCCGGTCCGGCCGACGTGAGCCTGCCGACGGACCCCGCCGCGCTCGACCATGCCTGCATGGCGGTGCTGTGGACCGAGCTTTCCGATGTCAGCGAGGGCGATGACCCGCAGTACACGCCGCCGCAGATCAACGATGCCATCAAGCCGTGGACGGACGATGCCGCGGCAAGGGAAAACATGAGCGCCGAGGACGAAGGCAGCAGCCAGGCTACCATGACGGCGATGGAGAACCTGAC
This sequence comes from Bauldia sp., assembly GCA_035549395.1. Classification (GTDB taxonomy): domain Bacteria; phylum Pseudomonadota; class Alphaproteobacteria; order Rhizobiales; family Kaistiaceae; genus DASZQY01. The sequence continues at coordinate 603 of DASZQY010000357.1, read as the reverse complement.
CGGCGACGTGGATCTCTACTTGAAGCAGGTCGACTACTGCCTGAAGAATCCTCCGTCACCACAGTGACGGTTCCCAAGAAATCACCAGGAGCGAATTGACGATGATGCGTGCCGTGGCGACGGTTGTTTTTGCGATTGGTCTCGGCGCACTGCCGGCGCTGGCCGCCGACGGGCCCGGAGACGTTGGCCTGCCAACCGACGTCCTGAAGCTCGACTATGCCTGCATGGCGCGCCTGTGGAGCGAATGGCAGGACATCAACGACGGGTTCGACAGCGAGTACAACCAGGATGTGCTGGAGGATGCGATCGGACCGTGGTCCGACGACGCCGCGACGCGCACGGGCCGCACGCCCGAAGAAGTCGCTGCCGGTCCCGAGGTCAAGGCGGAAGTCGACAATCTGGTCGATTCGGTAGCGCGCGACGTGTTCGAGCAACAGCTCGCCTACTGCACCGCGAACGAACCGGTGGCGGAATGACCGCGACCCAGACGGTCACCGCCGCCGTCCTCGTCATCGGCGACGAGGTGCTGTCGGGCCGCACCAAGGACAGCAACAGCGGCTACATCGCCGAGTACCTCACCGCGATCGGCATCGACCTGCGTGA
>DASZQY010000356.1:0-3113 GCA_035549395.1 Bauldia sp. | reverse complement strand
CGTCTTCCAGCATCGAGGCACCCTGGTCGGCGTACTTGAACACGACCAGATCATCCGGCTTCACGCCCGATTCGATGACCTGCCAGTATTCGTTGTAGCTCATGGTCGAGATGCAGTCGGCCTGGTGCTGGAGCAGCGGATCGACGTTGAACGCCTGCTGCAGAACCTTGACGTCGGGATTGTCGCCGGTCGCCTTGATGCCGAGCTTCGACATGTAGGCAAAGAATGGATACTCGTTGCCGTAGAACCAGACGCCCAGCGTCTTGCCCTTGAGGTCGGCCGGCGTGACGACGCCGCTCGACTTCCAGCAGGTGAGCTGGAGGCCGCCGTTCTTGAACGGCTGGGCGATGTTGACCAGCGGCACGCCCTTCTCGCGCGCAACCAGCGCAGCGGCCATCCAGTCGACGATGACATCGGCGCCGCCGCCGGCGATCACCTGCTCGGGGGCGACGTTCGGACCGCCCGGAATGAGGGTGACGTCGAGGTTGGCGTCCTTGTAGAAGCCCTTGGCCAGAGCGACGTAATAGCCGGCAAACTGCGCATCGGCCGACCATTTGAGCTGCAGACGCACGGGATCGGCGGCATGGGCGGAGCCGGCAAGAATGCCGACGCTCAAGGCCACCGCACTCAACAACGCAAATTTCTTCATAAGCAGTTCCCCTCTCCTGAGTTCACGACTGACGAAACGACGGATGCCAGAAGGTCGCCGAGCGTTCGATAAGCGCGACGACACCGTAGAACGCGGAGCCAGCTAACGCCGCCACCGCAATCACTGCCCACACCAAATCCATCTCCAGCCGGCCGGCGGCGATGTTGATGCGGAACCCCATGCCGACGATCGGCGTACCGAAGAATTCCGCCACGATGGCCCCGATCAGGGCAAGAGTCGAGTTGATCTTGAGGGCATTGAAGATGAAAGGAAGGGCGGCGGGCAGACGCAGTTTTATGAGCGATTGCCAATAGTTAGCCGCGTAGGTCCGCATCAGGTCGCGCTCGATGGCGTCGGCCGCGTTGAGGCCGGCCACCGTGTTCACGAGCATCGGGAAAAAGGTCATCACGACAACCACGGCCGCCTTCGACGGCCAGTCGAAACCCATCCACATGACGAGGATGGGGGCGATGCCGACCAGCGGCAGCGCCGAGACGAAATTGCCGATCGGCAGCAACCCGCGGCGGGCAAAGGGGAAACGATCGGCCACCAGCGCGACGAGGAAGCCAAGCGCGCAGCCACAGACGTAACCGATCAGCACCGACTTCAGGAACGTCTGGCCGAAATCGCCCCACATCTGGCGCGGATCGGCGATCAGCTTCACCCAGACCGCGCTTGGCGAGGGCAGCAGCACCGAAGGTACGCCAGCGCCCACGACAACGATCTGCCAGAGCAGCAGCAGCCAGAGTCCGAAAACGAACGGCACCAGCAGATTAAGGAACCAGCGGACGGCTGGCGCGGAGGGACTACGCGCCGACAGACGCGTGACGAGCAGCCACGCCAGCGCCCACGCCGCAACCGTCAGCGACCAGAACCCCCACGACGCCCGGCCCGGAAGAAGAGCGAGAAGCGACAGCAGGTAGAAGGCGGTTACGTGGGCGGCGACGAAAACGACGATGTCGGTCAGCCAGTCGGCGCGGCGGGCGAGCGCTGCAATTGCTGCGCCCAAAATGATAAGCGCAATGACGATGCCGCCGTTCTGCCAGAGCGACAAGCCGCCAGCGCGCGAAAGCGGCAGCGCCAGCGCACCGACCAGCCCGACGATGGCGACCCACGCCTGCCAGGGCAGCGGCACGCGCCTCACAGCCGCCCGCCCATGCGCGCGCGCACCAATCGCTCTATCAGCCCGACTGCACCGACCAGTAGCGCAGCCATGATCGCTGCGGCGAAGAGAGCCGACCAGATCAGGATCGTCTGGCCGTAGTAGGAGCCGCCGAGCAATCGGGCGCCGATGCCGGCCTGGGCGCCGGTCGGCAGTTCACCGACGATCGCGCCGACCAGGCTGGCGGCGATGGCGATCTTCATGGAGATGAACAGGAACGGCACGGAAGCCGGGAAGCGCAGCTTCCAGAACACCTGCCAGCGGCTGGCGCTGTAGGTGCGCATGAGATCGAGATGGATCGCGGCCGGCGAGCGCAAGCCCTTCACCATGCCGACCGTGACCGGGAAGAACGACAGATAGGTCGAGATGATCGCCTTGGGAAGCAGCCCGGTCAGGCCGATCGAGCCGAGCACGACGATGACCATCGGCGCGATCGCCAGGATAGGCACCGTCTGCGACGCGATGATCCATGGCATCAGGCTCTTGTCGAGCGAGCGGACATGGACGATGGCCGCGGCGAGCAACATGCCGAGCAGCGTACCGATGACGAAGCCGAGCAGCGTTGAGGAGAGCGTGACCCACGAGTGGTAGATCAGGCTGCGATTGGTATTGGGAGCGACGAACAGCGTCGACTTGACGAGATCGACGACGACCTGGTGCGGCGCGGGAACGACCGGCCGCGCGCCTGACCACGTCGCCAGCACATACTCCCACGGCGAGGGGTGGGCATTGGCGTTGGCGAGCGCCATCTGCGTCTGCGGACCGTTGGCCCAGATCGCGGCCGCGTACCAGATGATGAGAATCGCGACGACGAAGGTGAGGATCGGGATGGTCCGGCCGGCGCGCATACGCGCCCAGGCGCCGGTCTGAGGCTCGACGGCGAGGATCGCGGCCGCGGTCATGGCGTCTCCGCCACTGTTTTACCTCCCCCTTGAGGGGAGGTCGAAATTCGCGTCAGAGAATTTCGGGTGGGGGTGATTTCGCCGGGGCAGCCCATACCCCCTCCCGAAATCTGCCTCGCCCAGCTCGGCGATTTCGGCCTCCCCTCACGGGGCAGGCTGAGCGCCGCAATCAATGCCACAGCATCAATCCTCATAGCTGTGCCCGGCCCTCAGCCCGGTGCGGACGCGATGCGCAATCGCCAGGAACTCCGGCGTCTCCCGGATATCCAGGGTGCGCTCCCGCGGCAGATTGGAATCGATGACGTCGTAGATCTTGCCGGGACGCGGCGTCATCACCACGATCCGGCTCGAAAGAAACACCGCCTCGGGAATCGAGTGCGTGACGAAGACCACTGTCTTG
>DASZQY010000355.1:0-9344 GCA_035549395.1 Bauldia sp. | reverse complement strand
GCAGCAGGTGGATTTCTCCGCTCCCTACATGAAATCGCAGCAGTTCCTGCTCGTCCGCGCCGATGAGAATCGCTTCACCGACGCGAAGTCGCTCGGCGCCGGCGATTTCCTGATCGGCGCTCAGACCGGAACGACGAATTTCTACACCGCCTTGGACGTGACCGGCACCGACGACAAGAACCCGAGCCCGAAGATCAAGCTGTTCGACAATTTCGGCGCCACTGTGCAGGCATTGAAGGCCGGCGACGTCGACGCCGTCTTCATGGATAACGCTTCGGCGGCCGGCTACATGGGCGCCTCGCCGAACTCCTTCAAGATCATCGGTGATCCGATCGGCAGCGACGAGTTCGGCTTTATCTTCAAGAAAGGCTCCGACCTCGTCGCACCGTTCAACGCCGCGATCGCCGCCATGCAGGCTGATGGCACGCTCGATGCCCTGAACACCAAGTGGTTCTTCGAATACGGCAAGGATCACTGAGCCGGCACGCTAGCCTGTGGCTGCCCACCGCAACACTGCCCGCCGCGAGTTTCCCTTCTGGCTGCTCGCGGCGGCGCTGATCGGCGTTTTCGTCCTCTGGCTGATCGCCACCAACGGCAATTACCGTATCATCTTCGGTGCGCTCAGCCGTGGCATCGTCACCACGCTCTGGGTTTCGATCCTCGCTTTCTTCTTCGCCTGCGTTGTCGGTCTATTGGTTGCGGTAGCCCGCCGCGCTCGTTTTCGCATCGTTCGGGAGGTCGCAACCTTCTACGTCGAGATCGTGCGCGGCGTGCCGGCGCTGGTGCTCCTGTTCTACGTCGCATTCGTCGGCGCGCCGGCGATTGTCGCTGGCTGGAACTGGCTGTTCTCCGCGGCTATCGCCTCGGGCTGGTTCCCGGCGATGACGGTGCGCGGGTTCGACATGACGTGGCGCGCGATTTTCGCGCTCACCATCAGCTACTCCGCCTTCCTGTCCGAGATCTTCCGTGCCGGCATCGAGTCCGTGCCGGCGCCGCAGGTCGAGGGCGCCGCGGCGCTCGGCCTGTCGCGCTACGCCACCATGCGCTTTGTCGTCCTGCCGCAGGCGATCCGCACGGTGCTGCCGCCGCTCGGCAATGATTTTGTCGCCATGATCAAGGATTCGGCGCTGGTTTCGTCCCTGGGCGTTCAGGACATCACCCAGCTCGGCAAGATTTACTCCGCGTCGACTTTCCTGTTCTTCGAGACCTACAACGTGGTCGCTTTCCTCTATCTGGTCATGACCATCGGGTTGTCGCTGCTGGTTCGCGGGCTTGAGCGCCGGCTGAAGGAGCACGGCTGGACCGGAACCTGACGCTCGGCGTCAACCGACGATGATGATGTGCAAGTTGCGCGGGCCGTGCGCGCCGAGCTGCAGCTTCTGCTCGATGTCCGCCGAGCGCGACGGCCCCGTCACCATGTTCACTGTGCGCGGCAGCACACCCTTGCCGTAGCGTTTGCGCAGCGTCGCCCAGACCGACTCGTAGTCCCCGGCGACCGCGGCCGCCTCCAGCACGACGACGCTGGTTTCGGGCAGGAAGTTGAGCGTCGTCGGGTTGTCCTGCCCCGACGTCATCACCAGCGTGCCGCTCTCCGCGACTGCTGCTGTCGCACGGCTGAGGCCGACCGCGTCACGGCCGTCCGCCGGGCCGTGGCGCACGTCGATCTGCGTTTTTGGCCACGGCATTGCGTTCAGCACGGCGTCCTCGCCCATGCGAATTTCCGCCGGCAGGTTGTGACCGCGCAGATACGCTGCCACCGCGGCCGGCACCGCAGCGGCATCCGCCACCCGCTCGGTGGTTGCCGCGAAGTGTTCGGCCATCTGCGCAAAGAGCGCCACGCGGCCAGCCTCGTCGAGTTGGCCGCGGGCGGGAATCACGCCCTTCGGGGCCCGGTTCAGCCGCGCCTCGACGGCCGCATTACGGATCGGATCCTCCGCGGTGACGCGTAGCGCGCGGCGGATTTTGCCGAGAATGGCGGAGCGCGCATCCATCGGGCTGCCACTGCTCATGACTTGGCGCCACCGGCCGCACGCTGCCGGTCGCGCCACATTTCCTGGAAGGTCTGGCCGGCGGGGGCAGGGAAGTCGCGATACCTCGTCCACCCCCCGGCCAGCGGCAGCGCGCGGAACCGCCCTTTGCGATGGCCGACGTTGCCGAGCGCGCGCATGGCCAGACCCGTGGCCCATTGATAGAGCGCCGGCCGTCGCGCGAAGAATGCCCACACGCCCAACCCCCAGCGATAGGTGGCCGGCTGCAGGTGGCGCTCGTACTCGCGCTCGCGCCAATGGCGCATCATCCCGGGCAGGGGGATGCGCATCGGACATACCGCCTCGCAGCGGCCGCAGAACGTCGACGCGTTGGGCAGGTTGCCGGCTTTGTCGATGCCGATGAGCTTGGGCGTCAGCACCGCTCCCATCGGGCCCGGATACACCCAGCCGTAGGCGTGCCCGCCGACCTCCTGGTAGACCGGGCAATGGTTCATGCACGCCGCACAGCGGATGCAACGCAGCATGTCCTGGAACTGCGATCCCAGCATCTCCGAGCGGCCGTTGTCGAGGATGACGACATGGTACTCCTCGGGCCCGTCCGGATCGTCCTTGCGCCGCGGGCCCGTGGAGAACGTCGTGTAGGTCGTGATGTCCTGGCCGGTCGCCGAACGCGCCAGCACGCGCAGGATCTGGCTCACGTCTTCCAGCGTCGGCACGACCTTCTCAATCGACGCCAGCACGATGTGAACCCGCGGCAGGGTCTGCGTCAGGTCGCCATTGCCCTCGTTCGTGGCGATGATCGAGGTGCCGGTCTCGGCAACAAGGAAGTTTGCGCCGGTGATGCCGACGTCGGCATCGAGGAAGCGCTGGCGCAGGATGAGGCGCGCCTCGGCCAGCAAATCGCGGGCTTCGCCAAGGTCGCGGTTCGGGTCGAGGTGCGTGTGCGCCCGGCGGAAGTCGTCCTCGACCTGCTTCTGCGTCAGGTGGACGGCGGGGGCGAGGATGTGGCTCGGCGGCTCATGGCGGAGCTGGATGATGTACTCGCCGAGATCGGTTTCGATCGGCTGGATGCCGGCGGCTTCGAGATGCTCGTTGAGCTCGATCTCCTCCCCGATCATCGTCTTGCCCTTGGTCACCGTGCGCGCGCCCGCGTTGCGGCAGATCGCCAGGATGATGTCGCGGGCCTGTTCGCCGGTTTCCGCGAAGTGCACGACGCCGCCACTCTCCACGACCTTCTCCTCGTAGGCTTCGAGGTAGAGGTCGAGGTTGGCGAGCGTGTGGTTCTTGATGTCGCGCGAGGAATCGCGCAGCGCGTCGAACTCGGGCAGCGCCGCCGCTGCCGCCGCGCGCCGCACGATGAAGTTGGAACGCACGTGAGTGAGTGCCTGCTGCAGGTTGGCGTCGTGCAGCGCGACCTTGGCGTTAGCCTTGAAGGCCGGTGAGGTGATCGCAACCATCAGCGGTTGCCTTCGCCGATCGCCGGCTCGTCTGCCATGCCGGCCAGCACCTCCGCGACATGCCTCGTCTTCACGCTTTTGCCCTCGCGCTGCAGCTTGCCCGCCATGTTCATCAGGCAGCCGAGGTCGCCGGCGAGCAGCGTGTCGGCGCCGCTGTCGGCGATGGCCGTGGCCTTGCGCTCGACGATCGCATTCGAGATGTCCGGATACTTTACGCAAAATGTCCCACCGAAGCCGCAGCAGACGTCCGCGTCTTTCAGCTCGACCAGCTTCAGCCCCTCTACGGTCTTCAACAGCCGTCGCGGCTGGTTGCGGATGCCAAGCTCGCGCAGGCCCGAGCACGAGTCGTGATAGGTGACGGGCCCTGCGAACGCGGCATCGACATGCGTCATGCCGCGCACGTCGACCAGAAACGACACCAGCTCGAACACCTTTGCCGAGAACGCCGTCGCGCGTTCACTCCATGCCGCATCGCTGGCGAACAGCTTGGGGTAGTGCGCCTTCAGCATCCCGCCGCACGAACCGGAGGGCGCGACGACATAGTCGTAGGGCTCGAACGCCGCGATTACCTGCTCGGCGATGGCGCGCGTGTCCTTGCGGTCGCCCGAATTATAGGCTGGCTGTCCGCAACACGTCTGCGCCGCCGGCACCGAAACCCGGCAGCCCGATTCCTCGATCAGCTTCACCGCGGCAAAGCCGACGGAGGGACGGAACAGATCGACCAGACAGGTGACGAACAATCCGACGTGCGGGCGCGGGTCCCTTTCGGCCACCCGCTCTACTGCATTGCTCACGTTCCGCCACCGCCTGTGATTTGCCACTGCCTGCCGCGCGGGCTGCACTATATTCGGCTTGAGCGAACCGGCAACGGCGGGATATTGAGACGCCATGACAGCCATTGCCTTTCCCGCGCCTGACCTGCGTGTGGTTGCGGCCCGCGAGGCCATCGTCGCGGGGCTGGTGGCCATTCTCGGCGAGCGTCACGTCATTGCCTCGCTGGACGAGCGCCGCGCCTACGAAACCGACGGTTTCAATGCCTATCGCGCCGTCCCGCTGGCGGTCGTATTGCCGGGCACGACCGAGGAGGTTTCCCGCGTTCTCGGGTTTCTCGGTGAACATCGCGTCAAGGTGGTGGCCCGCGGCGCCGGCACGTCGCTGTCGGGAGGCGCCATCCCCAGCGAAGACTGCGTGATCGTCGGGCTCGCGCGCATGAATCGCATCCTCGCCATCGACTATGAGAATCGCACGGCGCGCGTCGAGGCCGGCGTCACCAACATCAACATCACCCACGCCGTTTCGGGCCGCGGCTTCTTTTACGCCCCCGACCCGTCGAGCCAGCTTGCCTGCACCATCGCCGGCAACATCGCCATGAACTCCGGTGGCGCACACTGCCTGAAGTACGGCGTCACCACCAACAACGTGCTTGGCGTCCGCATGGTCCTGGTCGATGGCACGATTGTCGATCTCGGCGGCGACGCCCTGGATTCGCCCGGCTACGACCTGCTCGGTCTGGTCACCGGCTCCGAGGGTCAGCTCGGCATCGTCACCGAAGCCACCGTCCGCATCCTGCGCGCCGCCGAAGGCGCCCGTCCGATGCTGATGGGTTTCGATTCGGCGGAGGCCGCCGGCGGCTGCGTCGCCGCCATCATCGGCTCCGGCATCGTGCCCGTCGCCATCGAATACATGGACCGGCCGTGCATCCATGCCTGCGAGGCCTTCGCCCATGCCGGCTATCCGCTCGATGTCGAGGCGCTGCTCATCGTCGAGGTCGAGGGTTCCGAGAGCGAGATCGAGGATCTGCTCCAGCGCATCACCTTCATCGCCATGCGCTTCGCCCCCAAGGTCATGCGTACGTCGAAGTCGGAAGCCGAGACCGCCGCCATCTGGAAGGGCCGCAAGGCGGCCTTCGGCGCCGTCGGGCAGATTTCCGAGGCTTACTTCTGCATGGATGGCGTCATCCCGACCGGCCGCCTGCCCGAGGTCCTGACCAAAGTCTCTGCCATCTGCGCCAGCCATGGCGTCCAGGTTGCGAATGTGTTTCACGCCGGCGATGGCAACCTGCATCCCCTTATCCTCTACGATCCGAACAATGCCGAGCAGCTGGCGGCGGCCGAAGAGGCCGGGGCCGATATCCTCAAGCTCTGCGTCGATGTCGGCGGCTGTCTCACCGGCGAGCATGGTGTCGGCATCGAGAAGCGCGACCTTATGCCGTTCCAGTTCAATCGGCAGGATCTCGCCATCCAGATGGCGGTGAAAAGCGCGCTCGATCCACAGTGGCTGCTCAATCCGGGCAAGGTATTTCCGCTCGAAGGGCGGCCGGCAACCGGCAACGGATGAACTTGCGCCAGATCAAGGTGGCCGATTGTGAGGGGCGTCATTCTGCCCGCCATGGATCGGATCAGAATCGAACAGCACAGTTCCGTCGGCCTTCTCTGGATCGCCGGCTGGCTCTTCACCGTCGGCTATCTCAAGCTGTCCTTCTGGATCGGCGTGCTTGCCATCTTCATCTGGCCGTACTACCTCGGCATCTCGTTCTCTCACGTAGCCGGGTAGCCCATCGCGCCAGCACGGGCTGGCCATGCTGACGCCGGCCAGCGAGTCAGAACTTGCCGATGACGTGAAGACGGCGGCGCGGGAACGCGTGCCGCTCGCCATCATCGGTGCCGGCACGCGCACCGGCCTCGGCCGACCGGTCCAGGCCGGCGAGACGCTGTCCACCTTCCGCATGACCGGTGTCACGCTCTACGAGCCGTCCGAGCTGGTGATCTCGGCCAAGGCGGGCACGCCGCTGAAGGAAATCGAGACGCTGCTTGCCGAGCATCGCCAGCGGCTCGCCTTCGAGCCCATGGACCATCGCGGCATTTACGGCTCGTCCGGCGAGCCCACCATAGGCGCGGTTGCCGCCGCCAATGTCTCCGGCCCGCGCCGCATTATTGCTGGCGCCGCCCGCGACAGCCTCATTGGCATCCGAGCCGTCACGGGCAGCGGCGACATCGTCAAGTCCGGCGGCCGCGTCATGAAGAACGTCACCGGCTACGACCTCGTGAAGCTCATGGCGGGCGCGTTCGGCACGCTGGGCGTGTTCTCCGAGGTCACCTTCAAGGTGCAGCCGGCTCCCGAGACCGAAGCGACGCTGGCGCTCACCGGATTGTCCGATCAGACCGCCGTCGCGGCGATGGCCGCGGCGCTGGGTTCGCCATTCTCCGTCACTGGTGCCGCTCATGTCCCGGCGGATGAGGCAGAGCCCGCCCGCACCTATCTCCGCCTCGATGGCTTCGCCGCGTCGGTGGCGGATCGGGCGGCGCGGCTGCGCGACGAGCTCGCCGATTTCGCCGTCGCCGATATTCTTGAAGCCGCGACGTCGCGCAGCCTCTGGCTTACCATCCTTGACCTCGATGGCCTGTCGGCGCCGTTCTCGACGCCGATCTGGCGCATCTCGGTCAAGCCCGGCGACGGTCCCGCCGTCGCCGCCTCGGCGAAGGCCGCCTTCCACGCCCGCGTCCTTTATGATTGGGGCGGCGGGCTGGTGTGGATAGCCGGCGGCGAAGGGGATGACGCCGGGGCTTCGGTCATCCGCGCCGCCGTCCGGGCGGTCGGCGGCCATGCCACCTTGGTTCGCGGCCCGGAAAGCGTGCGTAACGCCGTCGAGGTCTTCCAGCCCCTGCCGGCGCCGGTCATGGAGATGTCCCGCAAGCTGAAGGCGACCTTCGATCCCGCTGGCATCCTCAATCCCGGACGGATGTACGCCGGTGTGTGATACGCGCTTGGCAGAAAGCGCTGTCCGGCTCCCTCCCCCCGAAGTGGGGGAGGGTTGGGGAGGGGGGTGGATTCTTGCGTAAGGCCGTTTCAACGCGCCTGCGAGCACGGGCGCGCCAGTTGCGAGGCGCGATGGGCGAACCAGAAATACGCTTCTGGACTGCGGTTCGGGCCCATCGTTTCCACAAGCTTGGTTTCCGCCGGCAGGTGCCCATCGCAGGGTACATCGTAGATTTCGTTTGCCACGAGCGGCGACTAGTCATCGAAATTGACGGTGACAGTCATGCTTCGACCCAGGCACAGGACGAGCTGCGCTCCATGCGTCTTGCGGAAGAGGGCTTTCGCGTCGTGCGCTTTTGGAATGATGATGTAATTAGGAACCTCGACGGCGTATTGGAACATCTCGCTGAGGTGCTCGCCATAGCCGAGCCCCCCTCCCAACCCTCCCCCACGAGGGGGGAGGGCGCCAAGGTTGCGTCACCGCGAACCTGAATCCGATGCAGACCAACTTCACCCTTGCCCAGCTTGCCGACCCGGACACGAAGGTGTCGGAGAAGATCCTGCGCACCTGTGTCCATTGCGGGTTCTGCACGGCGACATGCCCGACCTATGTTCTGCTCGGCGACGAGCTCGATAGCCCGCGCGGCCGCATCTATCTCATCAAGGACATGCTGGAGAGCGGCAAGGCGGTGACCGAGGAAGTCGTCACCCACGTCGATCGCTGCCTGTCCTGCCTGTCCTGCATGACGACATGCCCGTCCGGCGTCGATTACATGCACCTCGTCGATCACGCCCGCGCTCACATCGAAAAGACCTACGCGCGCCCGGCCGCAGATGCGTTCGTCCGCCGCCTGCTGGCGGCGATCCTGCCCTATCCGGGCCGCTTCCGCCTGGCGAGCATGGCCGCCATCCTCGGCAAGCCGTTCGCGCCGCTGCTGCGTCGCATCCCGAGCCTGTCGCGCTTCGCGGCGATGCTGGAACTCGCGCCGGCGAGCCTGCCGCGCTCCTCCTCGGTCAACCGGCCGCAGGTCTTCACAGCCGAGGGTGGCCGCCGCAAGGGCCGCGTCGCGCTGTTGCGCGGCTGCGCCCAGTCCGTGCTTGATCCCGGGATCAACGAAGCGGCGATCCGCCTGCTCACCCGCAAGGGCATCGAGGTCGTGATCGCCGAAGGCGAGGGCTGCTGCGGCGCGCTCACCCACCACATGGGCCGCGCTGCCGATTCCCACGCCTTCGCGCGCAACAACGTCGATGCCTGGACGAAGCTGATCGACAACGGCGGCCTCGACGCCATCCTGGTCACGACCTCCGGCTGCGGCACGACGGTCAAGGACTACGGCTTCATCCTGCGCACCGACCGCACCTATGCCGCCAAGGCCGCCAAGGTCTCGGCGCTGGCGAAAGACATCAGCGAATATCTGGAGACGCTGGACCTCGGCGCACCGAAGCGCATGGACCGCCCGACCGTTGCCTACCACGCTGCCTGTTCGCTTCAGCACGGCCAGCAGATCAAGCAGGCGCCAAAGACGCTGCTCGCCAAGGCGGGCTACAAGGTCAGCGATGTCGCCGAAGGCCATCTCTGCTGCGGCTCGGCCGGCACGTACAACATGCTCCAGCCCGAGATTGCCCGCCGTCTTCGCGACCGCAAGGTGGCGAACATCGAGGCGACCGGCGCCGACATCGTCGCTGCCGGCAATATCGGCTGCCTGACGCAGATCGGGAAGGGCACCGAGAAGCCGGTGCTGCACACGGTCGAGCTGCTCGACTGGGCCTACGGCGGCCCGATTCCCCGGGCGCTGGGCTCCTACGTCTTGAGCCGGTAGCCGGTCCTGAATATCCAGCCGATTACGGCCAGGCACACCGCCAGGAACACCAGCGTCATCAGCAGGCTCCACACGACGTTCACGTCGGAGATCGAGTAGAAGCTCCAGCGGAAGCCGCTGACCAGGTAGACCACCGGGTTGAAGAATGACACCGCCTGCCAGAATGCCGGCAGCATGTGTACCGAGTAGAAAGTCCCGCCGAGGAAGGAGAGGGGTGTCACCAGCAGGAGCGGCACCACCTGCAGCTTCTCGAAGCCGTCGGCCCACAGGCCGATGATGAAGCCGAGCAGGCTGAACGTCACCGACGTCAGGATCATGAAGCC
>DASZQY010000354.1:0-7162 GCA_035549395.1 Bauldia sp. | reverse complement strand
TCAGGAACCGGGAGTCGATGACGTGCGACGGCATGCGAACCTGAGGTTTGGTGCGACTTTCACGCATGATTAGCTGGGTAGAGCCCGCTTTACAAGATAAATTATAATTCATAAAACATAACCGGTGGGCGCCCGCTTGGGGCGGAAGTGAGACCTCGGCGGAACGGCGTGCGTCACGCCGGGGCGAAGGCGAACTGGGCGGGGCGGTTGTGGTTGGGCGTCCTGGTCGCGCGCGTCACCGGGCGCCCTGGTCGGAGACGTCGGTCGGGCGCCGGTCGGGACGCTTCACGGCCGACGCCATCACAGCTTCAGCCGCGGCGGGCCGTGGCAGCAGAGGACGGCAGATGAGCAGCAACCAGGGGGTCGCCGGCATGATCGGCGGGCAGGAACGCGACTTTGCCAGACGCATGCTGGCGGAGATCGCCTTCGTTCGCGCTTTCGAGACCAAAGCCTGGGCGCTGACCCAGACAAACCCGCCGCGTGTGCCGGGCTCCATGCATTTCTGCGCCGGGCAGGAGGTCGTGCCGCTGGCCGGGGTCGCCGGCCTGCGGGACGACGACCAGATCATCGCCACGTATCGCGGGCATGGCTGGGCGCTGGCCTCGGGCCTCGATCCGCGCGCGGTGATGGGCGAGATCTGCCAGAAGGCCTGCGGCGTGAACGGCGGCCGCGCCGGCTCGGCCTACATGATGGCGCCCGACACCCGCTTCATCGGCGAGAATTCGATCGTCGGCGCCGGCACGACGGCTGCCTGCGGCGTGGCGCTGGCCAACCTTGCCGCCGGCAACGGCCGGGTGGTGGCGGTGAGCATTGGCGATGGCGCCATGAACCAGGGCTCGGTGCACGAGGCGATGGCGTTTGCCGCGGCGAAGTCGCTGCCCGTGATCTTCGTCGTCGAAAACAACGGCTGGTCCGAACTGACGCCGACCGACGCGATGTTCCGCATCCAGCGGCTCGCCCGCCGCGCCGGCGGCTATGGCATCGAATCGGCGACCATCGACGGCACCGATCCCTTTGCCGTGCGGGACACGTTTGCCATGGCCGCCGAGCAACTGCGCGCCGGCAAGGGACCGTGCCTGATCGAATGCACGGTGCCGCGGCTCTGGGGCCACTATCATCGCGACATCGAGCATTATCGCCCGAAGGCGGACAAGCAGGCGCACACGGAACGCGACCCGCTGATGCAGCTGGGCGAGCGGCTGGTGCAGTCCGGGATCATGGACCGCGGCGAGGTCGACGCCGCGATCGCGGCCGAGACCGCGCGGGTCGAGGAACTGGCCGAGGAGGTGATGCGCTCGGCCGATCCCGATCCGACGACGGCGCGCGGCCACGTTGTGGCCCTGCCGTCGGCGCCGGGGGCAGAGCCGGGCGAGACCCGGGTGATGACCTACGTCGAGGCGGTGAACGCGGCACTGCGCGCCGAGCTGGAAGCCGATCCGCGCACGGTGGTCTACGGCGAGGATGTCGGCCAGGCTGGCGGCGTATTCGGCGCCACGCGCTATCTGCAGCGTGATTTCGGTGCGGCGCGCGTCTTTGACACGCCGATCTCGGAGAACGCCATCCTCGGTTCGGCCGTCGGCGCGGCCATGGCCGGACTGAAGCCGATCGTCGAGATCATGTGGCTGGACTTCATGATGGTGGCGTTCGACCAACTGGTGAACCAGGCCTCGAACGTGCGCTACGTCACCGGCGGCAAGACGTCGGTGCCGATCGTGGTGCGCACCCAGCAGGGCGCTACACCCGGTGCCTGTGCGCAACATTCGCAGACGCTGGAGGCGCTGCTCGCGCACATTCCCGGTCTCAAGGTCGCGGTGGCGGCCAGCGCCGACGACGCCTATTCGCTGCTGCGCGCCGCCGCCGCCGACCCCGATCCGTGCATCGTCATCGAAGCGCGCGGGCTCTATCCGGAGAAGGGCCCAGTTCAGCTCACGCGCACCGCCGAGCCGGTTGGGCTCGCGCGGACACTGCGCCAAGCCGGTGACGTCGGGATTGTCACGTGGGGTACGATGGTCCCGCGCGTGCTTGCCGCGGCGGAGGAACTTGCGCGCGCCGGCGTGGAGGCCGGTGTTCTCAACCTGCGCTGGCTGAATCCCCTCGATGAGACGGCGCTGATGGATTTCGCGGCGCGGAGCGGCGGGCGCATTCTCATCGTCCATGAAGCCGTCCGCACGGGCGGGTTTGCGGGCGAGATCGCGCTGCGACTGGCCGAGCTGGTGGGCGATCGCCACGCGCTGACGGTGCGGCGTCTGACAACGGCCGACACGCGCATCCCGGCGAGTCCCGTGCTGCAGAACGAACTGCTGCCGAGCGTGGAGGCGATCGTGGCCGCGGCAATTGGCCTGACACACGCGGGCACGTCCGCGAGCCGGCCACGCGCGCGCGCAGCCACCTGAAAACAGGGCGTCCTGCGAACCGCGGTCCGCACGCGCCTGAAAACGTTTGCAGTGCGGGATTTCAAGGCTTTCAGCAGGGCGTGGACCCCCTGCAGAATCGCTGTTAGGGTCGGTTGAGTAACGCCCGTCATTGCTTCAGGCTTCTGGTGCCGCCGAACGACAACCGCCTTTACCCAAAGCTCGGCCTGCATGGGAAAGTCGCCCACGAGATAGGTCGGCGCATTGTTGCCGGCGCCCTTGCGGAAGGAACGCTGCTTCCGCCCGAGGCCGAACTGGCCACCGAGTTTTCGGTGAGCCGGCAGGCCGTGCGCGAGGCGCTCAAGGTGCTGGCGGCCAAGGGGCTCGTGGCGTCGCGCCGCCGCACCGGGACCCGTGTGCTGCCGCGCGCCTCGTGGAACCTGCTCGATCCGGACATCCTCGCCTGGTACACGCCGGAGCGGATTCCGGCACAACTGCTGGCCGATCTCATCGAGGTGCGGCGGCTGATCGAGCCGGCTGCGGCGGAACTGGCGGCGCTGCGCGGCGAGAAGAACGCCAAGGACGGGATCTTTGCGGCGCTGGAGGAGATGCGGCGCGCCGCGACTGACGCGCTTGCCTTTCGTGAAGCGGACGCCCGCTTCCACGCGGCCGTCTTCATGGCAAGCGGCAACCAGATCATCGAACGGTTGAGCGACATCATCGGTCCGATGCTGCGTGCGAGCTTCATGGTGCAGGACCAGGCGCGCGGCATGCAGCCGGCGGCCGCGGTGATACCGGCGCACGAATCGATCTACGACGCCATCGTCGCCGGCAACGGGACAAGCGCCCGGCACGAGATGGAGGCGCTTCTTTCGCGCGCCTCGCGCGAGGTCGCTGCGATCGTCGCCGGGCACTGAGTCTTCAGGTGCTGCGGACCTTGGCAACCGTTCCGGTGGTGCTGTACCCGGAAAGCAGCGGCAGGAATTCGACCGTGCCGCCGTTCGCCTTCACGAAGGCCCCGCCGGGGATTCCTGTGCCGGCATAATCGGCGCCCTTGAACAGGCAGTCGGGCGCGAGCGCCCGGATCAGCTCTTCCGGCGTGTCCTCCGGGAAGATCACGACCAGATCAACGTTGCGCAACGACGCCAGGATGGCGGCGCGTGCCTGCTCATCCTGGACCGGCCGGCCATCGCCCTTCAGCCGCTTGACCGAGGCGTCGGCATTGACGCCGACGACCAGCCGGTCGACGCGCCGGCGCGCCTGTTCGAGGGAATGCAGGTGGCCGCGGTGGAGGAGGTCGAAGACGCCGTTGGTGAAGCCGACCTTGAGGCCGAGCCCCTGCCACAGGCGGACGTGCTCGGCCGCCTCCACGCGGCTGAGCACGCCGTCGCCGCGCGCCGCTCCGAGCGCCTGCCGCAGCTCCTGCGGCAGGGCAGTCGCGGTACCGGGCTTGGCGACGACGATCCCGGCGGCCGTGTTGGCAAGACGAACCGCATCCGTCAAGGGCGCGCCCACGGCGAGTGCGGAGGCAAGCGTCGCGACCACCGTGTCGCCAGCTCCGGTGACGTCGAAAACACGATGCGTTTCGGCGCGAACGTGGAGCGGCGCGGTATCGTTGCGCGCGACCAGTGTCATCCCGCCCGAACCGCGGGTGAGCAGCACGGCTCCAATATCGGCTATCTCGAGTATGCGCCGGCAGGCCGCGACCGCGGTCTCGTCACTGTCGACGCGGATGCCGGTGAAAGCGGCCATCTCTTCTATGTTCGGCGTGACGATGCTGGCGCCCGCAAAAACGCCGGCGTCGGCGCGGCGGGGATCGATGATGATGGGCTTCGCCGCGGCACGGGCGGCGGCGATCAGCGCGCGGACGGCGTCATCATCGAGTGCGCCACGGCCGTAGTCGGAAATGACGACGGCATTTGTCGCAGGGAGGGATGCCAGCGCCGCGGCGACAAGCGCATCGCGCATCGCGGGAGCGGGTGCATGGGTGTCCTCGGCGTCGATGCAGAGAAGTTGCTGCCAGCCGCTGAGATAGCGGGTCTTGACCGTCGTCTGGCGGTCAGCATCGGCGATGAGCCTCGGCGTCAAGCGGTCAAAACGCGCCAGCAGGCCGCGAAGCTCGCCGGCTGGCTGGTCGTCGCCCGTCAGGCCGACGAGCGTGACGGCGCCGCCGGTCGCGAGAATATTGGCCGCGACGTTGCAGGCACCGCCAGGGTGAGCACGCGCTGCCGAATATTTCAGCACGGGCACGGGCGCCTCGCGCGAAATGCGGGTCACGCGGCCTTCGATGAAGCGATCGAGCAGCACGTCGCCGATCACGAGAACGTTGGCGTCGCCAAGCCGGTCAATGAGGACGGGATCCATGGGCACCCGAAACGGACATCTGCCGTGATTGCGGCTATATCGGCGCCGACATTCGGCAGCAAGCCGCGCCTTCGGGAAGGATTACCACTGCCGGAAGGGTCAAACGGCCGCACCGCGCTGCAAAACGTAGGGAGCGCCCCAGTTCGACGTATAGTGCAGGGAAATGGCCGTTTCCGCGGGGGCGGACGTTCAGCCATTACCGAATGTTAAGTCGGCAAGCCTAGCTGCCTTCGCTAGGTTCTTGAGTCGCTCGAGCGACGCGGGGCGGTCCACGAAAGGGCGTTTTATGTCTGCGACCCGACAGATCGTGCTGTCTGTCATTGTGCTTCTGATTGTCGCCGCAGGCATCTTCGCCTTCGAGCGTGGCTGGTTCCACACCGGCGTCCAGCAGACCGCAACTTCTGCGGCCGGCGCGAGCGCCGGCGGGCAGGGCGGCGCTGGCCGTTGGCCGGGTGGCGCCGGGGGCGCGGCGCAGGCGGCGCCGGTCGTCACGGCGAAGGTCACGACCGACGACACCGGCCTCGACGTCACCACGATCGGAACGGTGGCGGCCGCGCAGGAAGTGACGCTCTATCCGGAGGTGACCGGCTTCGTCACCGAGGTCGACTTCAAGGCCGGCGACACGGTCCAGAAGGGCCAGACGCTGGTGAAGCTCGATGACAAAAGCCAGCAGGTCGCCGTCCAGATCGCGCAGCTCGCGCTGCAGTCGGCGCAATCCGCCTCCGACCGGGCCGACGCCCTGGCCAAGACCAACAACATAACCTCGCAGGCGCTCGAGGACGCCCACAACGCGCTGGAGAAGGCGCAGGCGGACCTGAAAAGCGCGCAGCTCGATGTCTCGCAGCGCGTGATCACGGCGCCGTTCACCGGCACCATCGGCCTGACCGATCTCAGCGTCGGCGACCTCGTCACCTCATCGAAAGCGATCTCCACGCTGGACGACATGTCAACGGTGACCGTCTCCTTCAGCGTGCCCGAACGGGCGAGCGGCCTCGTGCAGGCCGGGCAGGCGATCAACGGAACGGCGGATGCTCTCCCCGGCACAAAGTTTCCGGGCAAAGTCACCGCGATCGATACCCGCGTCGATCCGGTGGCGCGAACGCTGAACGTGCAGGCGACCCTGCCCAACGACAGCAAGACGCTGAAGCCGGGGATGGCGCTCGACGTGGCGATGACGTTCGCCGGCGAGCCGCGTCCGGCAGTGCCCTCGCTCGCCGTGCAGTGGGATCGGAACGGATCGTACGTCTGGCGCGTTGCCCAGGACGATACCGCCCACCGTGTCGCCATCACCATCGTCAGCCGCATCAGCGGCACGGTGATCGTGGCGGGCGACCTCAAGGTCGGCGACGAGGTGGTGACCGACGGCCTGCAGCGCATGCGCGAGGGCATCAAGGTGGTGCGCACCGACGCCTCCGGCAACCCGATCACTCCGGCCGCGACGACCTAGACGGAGCCCGAGAAGCATGGCCGACGCTGAGGTCGAAGAAGGCGCCGAGGGCGCAAACCCCGCCGTCAAGGGCAAGGCCGCGGGCTTCGCGACGATCTTCATCAAGCGGCCGGTTCTGGCAATCGTCCTCAACCTGCTGGTCGTGATCGCGGGCGTCGCCGCCTACCGCGGCATCGAAGTGCGCGAGCTGCCGAACATCGACCGGCCGGTGATCACGGTTCGCACGAACTACACCGGCGCCACCCCCGACACGATCGACAAGGAAGTGACCAGCGTCATCGAGGGCGCGGTGGCGCGCACGCCAGGCGTGGTTTCGATCTCGTCATCCTCCAGCCCCGGCCAGAGCGCCGTCACCATCGAGTTCGACCAGAAGACCGACATCGACGTCGCCGCCAACGACCTGCGCGACGAAATCGGCAATCTGCGCGACCTGCCGACCGACCCGAACTTCAATCCGCCGACGATCGTGAAGGCCGACGCCAACTCGGACGCGATCATGCGCCTGGCGGCGACCTCCGACACCATGTCGATCCAGGACCTGACCCAGGTCGTGAACGACGTGATCGTCACGCGGCTGGCGGCGGTCGACGGCGTCGCCGACGTGCAGGTCTACGGCGACCGCGAACCGATCCTCCAGATCCTGACCGACCCGAACAAGCTTGCCGCGCATGGTCTCACCGTTGCCGATGTCACCAACGCGCTGAGTACGGTGACGCTGGACGCGCCCGCCGGCAGCATTTCCGACGCCAACCGCACGCTGCTGGTGCGCGCCGACGCCTCGGCACAATCGGCCGCCGACGTGGCGGCGATCCGCATCAACCCGCAGACGACGGTCGGCGACGTGGCCGACGTCGTGCTCGGCCCGTCCGATGCGTCGACGGCGTTGCAGATCAACGGCAAGACCGGCGTCGGCCTCGGCATCGTGCGCCAGGCCAGCGCCAATACGCTCGACATCTCCAAAGGCGTGCGCGCCGCCCTGGCCGACCTGCAAAGTTCGCTC
>DASZQY010000353.1:0-5766 GCA_035549395.1 Bauldia sp. | reverse complement strand
ACGTGGCTGTACTGCTCGATGAAGAACTGGTCGGTGACCTTGACCGTGCCGATCTCGGCGACGCGCCCGACGTCGTTGCGCCCGAGGTCGAGGAGCATGAGGTGCTCGGCGCGCTCCTTGGGATCGGCAAGCAGCTCGGCTTCCAGCTTCTTGTCGGCTTCCGGCGTGGCGCCGCGCGGGCGCGTGCCGGCGATCGGGCGGATGGTCACTTCGCCGGCGCGGGCGCGCACCAGGATCTCGGGGCTGGAGCCGGCAAGCGCGAACTCGCCGAAGTCGAGGTAGTAAAGGAACGGCGAGGGGTTGGTGCGGCGGAGCGCGCGATAGAGCGCGAAGGGCGGCAGGTCGAACGGCGCCTCGAAGCGTTGCGACAGCACCACCTGGAAGATGTCGCCAGCGGCGATGTATTCCTTCGCGCGCCGCACCATTCCGAGATACTGCTCGCGCGGCGTGTTCGACTTCACCGCGATATCGGCGTCCGGCAAGGCGGCGTCGGCGGATTTGTCGAGCGGCGTGTCCAGCGTATCGACCACCGCCATCAGCCGGTCGACGGCGCGGGCATGCGCCTGTTCGGCCCGCACACCCTTCACCGGCCGCACCGGGGAGACGATCGTCACTTCGTCCTTCACGGCGTCGAAGACGACAATCGTCGTCGGGCGGAAGAGAATGGCATCGGGCAGGCCGAGCGGGTCCGGGTTCGGCTCGCCCAGCTCCTCCATCAGGCGGACCATGTCGTAGCCGAGATAGCCGAACACGCCGGCCGCCATCGGCGGCAAGCCGGCGGGGAGGTGAATACGGGACTCGCCGATCACGCGCCGGAGCGCCGCCAGCGTCGGCTCGCTCATCGGCTCGTAGCTGTCGCGCGCGGTCTTGGGGTCGTTGTTGATCTCGGCGCGGTTGCCGAAGGCGCGGAAGATCATGTCCGGCTCGATGCCGATGATCGAATAGCGGCCGCGCACCGCGCCGCCCTCGACGGACTCGAGCAGGAAGCAATCCTTGCGTCCGGCTGAAAGCTTGAGCATGGCCGAGACCGGCGTCTCGAGATCGGCGACCAGCCGCGTCCAGACGACCTGCGGCTCGCCGGCGTCGTAGCGCGCCGCGAAGTCGGGCAGGGCGGGTTCGATCAGCATCGCCCTGCCTCGGTCACTGCTGGGCGTCCGTCGAACCGCCGATCACCTGGTTCAGCGCCGCCTGGTTGTAGCTGACCTTCGTCTGGTTCTGCAGCTGCCCGACATAGAGCGACAGGAAGGCGTTGATGAACTGGCTGTCCAGCGTCTGCTTGCTGGTCGTCAGCTCCGGCGCCTTGGCGTCGAACGGCGGTAGCGTCACGTTGTCGACGACGAGCACGATCCGCGTCATCGGATCGGTGCCGTTGGCGATCGCCGCCGTGCCCTGCGGGCCGGAGAACGCCGCCGTGATGACGTCGGCCGAGATGTCGCCGGACGGCTGGGTGAGACGGGTCAGCCCGGCCGATTTCTTCACCGTCGTGCCGAGGTCGGTCGCCACCTGGGCGATGTCTTCCTTGGCATCGAGATGCTGCTTGGCGGTGGTGGCCTCGTCCACGACCTTCTTGGTGCGCTGATCGTCCTTCCACGCGGCGACCACCTTGTCGTGGACCTCGCTAACGGTGCGGTCACGCGGCTGCGTCACGTTGGTGACGTCGTACCAGACATAGGACGAGCCGTCGGGCTGGATCGGATCGTTCTCCAGGCCGACGTCGCTCTGGAACACCGCGCCGATCAGGCCCTGCGGCAAGTTCGGGATCGCGGTGCCGTTGCTGTCGTTGCCGGAGGCGTCCGCCGCCTGCACGGTGACGAGCTTCAGGCCGTATTTCGCCGCCGCATCGGCCAGCGTCGAGCCGCCGGCACGCAGGTCTTCGATGGCATCGTGCGCGGCCTGCACATCCGAGGCGGCCTTCTCGGTCGCGAGCTGCTTCCTGAGGTCGTCCTTCACCTCGTCGAACGATTTCGTCGTCGCCGGCGTGACTTGCGTCACGCGCACGATCACCGGCCCGAACTGGCCGTCGATCACGGGGCTCACCGCATTCGGCGCCAGCGAGAAGGCGGCGTCGGCAACTTTCGGATCGAGGATCTTGTCTTTCGTGATGACGCCGAGGTCGACGTCGGCCGGCTTCAGGTTCTGCTCGGCCATGACGTCGTCGAAGGACTTGCCGCCGCCGATGGCGGCGGAGGCGGCGTCGGCCGTCGCCTTGTCCTTGAAGACGATCTGCTCGACGTGCCGCGTCTCCGGCGTCGAGTACTGCGCCTTGCGGTCGTTGTACGCCTTCTGCACCTCGTCGTCGGTCACGTCCTCGGTCGCGGCGAGATCGGCGGGCGACAGGCTGAAGTAGGTGAAGGCGCGCAGCTCCGGCGCCTTCCACTGGTCCTTGTGCTGCGCGAAGTAGTTGGCGAGGTCAGTGTCGGTCGGGTCGGGGATGTCGGTTGCGGCCGGCGCCGTCAGCATCAGGTAGCTGATGTCGCGCGCCTCAGCCTGATATTCGTGGACCGCCTGCAGATACGCCGTCGGTGTCACGATGCCACCGGCGAACGCCTGCCCGAGCTGGCCGCGGACGACCTCGCGGCGCTGGCTCAGGATGAAGTCGTCCGGCGTGTAGCCGTACTGCTGGATGACCTGATTCATTATGTTGCGGTCGAACTGGCCGTTGCCGCCGACGAATTGCGGGTCGGAGGTGATCTTCTGGCTCAGCGTCGTGTTGGAAACGCCGAGGCCCATCTTGCCGGCAGCGTTGTCGAGCGTCGCCTGGCTGACGAGGCTTCCCAGCACTTCATTCGGCAGGCCGAACTGCTGCGCCTGCTCGGGGGTGATCGCCGCGCCCATGCGCTGGCTCAGCGTGTTCGTCGCGGCCTGATACTCGCGCTGGAAGTCATTGATGGTGATCTCCTGCGAGCCCACCCGCGCGACGTCGTTCGAATGGAAGCCGTTGAACACGTCGTTGACGCCCCACGCGCCGAAGCTCAGCACGAGCAGGCCCATGAGCAGCTGGGCGACCCAGCTGTTTGCGTACTTGCGGATAGTATCCAGCATCAGGCGGAAATCCTGTTGGCCGCGGCCATCGAGGCGCGGCAATTCGGGCGCGGATAATAGGGAGCGCGTTCCGCAGCCGCAAGGCGCGGAAACATTGAATTTCCGAAAGGAATCAGCGGCTAGGCGGTCGTCGCGCGCTCGCTCTTCGCCACCCACTTGGCAAACAGGAAGCCGGCCCGCGCGTACTGGTGGACGTGCGGAACGTGGCCGCCGAGCGCCGCCGCCGCCCGCCAGGGCCAGCGCGGGTCGGCGAGCATCGCGCGCGCCAGTGCCACCATGTCGGCCTGGCCGTCGGCCACGATTGCCTCGGCCACATGCGGATCGTCGATCAGGCCCACGGCGCGGGTCGCGATACCGGCTTCGCGGCGGATGCGCTCGGCGAACGGCACCTGATACGAGGGCACAGCGTTCAGCTTCTGGTGCGGGTCGAGACCGCCGCTGGAGCAGCAGATATAGACCAGCCCGCGCTCCTTCAGCGCCTTGGCAACCTGCACGGCCTCGTCGGGGTTGAAGCCGCCCTCGACCCAGTCGGTGACCGACAGTCGCGCCCCGACAGGCACGCTTGTGGCCGCCCGCACGGCGTCGGCAATCGCCAGAGGGAAGCGCATGCGGTTTTCCAGCGATCCGCCCCAGTGGTCGGTGCGCCGGTTGGAAAGCGGCGACAGGAACTGATGCACCAGGTAGCCGTGGGCAAAGTGCAGCTCGATGAAGTCGAATCCCGCCCGGACCGCACGGCGGGCCGCGTCAGCGAACTGCTCGACCAGCTTCTCGATCTCGGTTGCGTCCAGCGCGTGCGGCACATGCCAGTCGTGGGCGTAGGGGACCGCGGATGGAGCAACCGTCTGCCACGGGTCGTCGTGCGGCCCGAGCGGGCCGCCGCCATGCCACGGAATTTGGGTCGAAGCCTTGCGCCCGGCATGGCCGAGCTGGATGCCGAACCGCGTGCCTTCCGGGGCCACCCGGCGGGCGGCGGCCAAGGTCCGGCGCGCGGCGTCCTCATTGTGGTCCGAGTACATGCCGAAGCAGCCGTGCGTTATGCGCCCGCGCCGCTCGACGCCGGTTGCCTCGATGGTGACCATCCCGGCGCCCGACATGGCGAGGCTCATCCAGTGCTGCATGTGCCAGTCGGTCGCAGAACCGTCGTCGGCCGAATACTGGCACATCGGCGCCACGGCGATGCGGTTGGGCAGCGTCATCGCCCCGAGTGTCAGAGGAGAAAACAGGGAAGAAGGGGCAGGGGCATTCATCGAGGTCGCCTCAGCAGGAGATCACCGCGCCTTAATCTAGGCCCGTGACTGGCTTTTCCAGTGCGGGCTATTCGCTCCACACCAGATAGAGCCCGACATCGCCGGGGAAGCCATCGGGAAAATTCATGATCCGGGCGGCGATGTGAAAGCCGCGCGGCCGCAGGTCACGTTCCCAGCGCAGGTAGACCTCCGCCGGCTCGCCGCGCAAGGTGCGTGGCCACTCGGGGTCGGGCATGTTGATGGCGCGCCCGCCGTCGCTGCACAGCTCGCTCGGGAAGCGCAGCATCAGATGCTCCGTGTCGCCGTTTATCGCCGCGTCGTGCGCTTCCTTGAGGATGTGATGCCACAGCGCGTCGGAAACGTGCGTCGCCATGACGTGCAGCAGGTCGTGGCGGCGCTGGGCGACCACCGCGTCCTTCGCCTGCCGCTGCTGCTCTGCCAGGACCTCATGGTGATGGGCGACGAGGTGCTTGAAGTCGCTCGCGCTCTCCGTCTCGACCGGTCCAAGAGGTGCCGGGGTGATCACGCTTGCCGCGTGTCCGTCGGTCTTCGGCGGGACTACGAAGGCAGTATCTTCCGGATTTGGCGGCAGCGGCACCGGCGCCTGCGCGCCGCCGCCGAAGACCCGCAAGAGATCCGAGCGCCGGATGATCCCGACGATCTTGCCGTCGTGCATCACCGGGATGCGCTTGACGTTATGCGTCGCCATGAGGCTGGCGATCTCGTCCATGTCGGTGCTTTCGTCGACTGTCACCACCGGGCTCGACATGACCTCGCTCGCCACCGCAAGCGGGCTCTGGAGATGCTCCAGAAATTCGGTGTTCAGCGTTTCGCCTTCCGCCAACCGTTGCAGCCACCACTCGCTGCGGGTCTCGCGTTCGGTCTTCTTGCGACCGACCAGATCGCCCTCACTCACCATGCCGACCAGGTTGCCGCTGGCGTCCACCACCGGGATCGCGCTCATCTGGTTGGCCAGAAGCGAACGCGCGACCTCGCGCAGCGGCGTGTCCGGCGCGACAGTCGCAACGTTGTGGCTCATCAGTTCGCGGGCGTTCATGGACGGCAGAGGCGGCTCGCAATGCTATTTCGGCCCACAGATTAGCTGGCGCGCCGCGGCCGCCCTTGATCCTGCGCAAAAGCGGGCTTGCGACCGGCCGACGAACAGCGTCAGGCAAAATAATCCAGGCAGGGCAACGCCTTAGGTGCGGCGAACCAGCGCCAGCGCCACCCCGCCGATCATCAGCACCGTGCCGCCGATCCGGTTCATGATCCGCACCCGGGTCGAGGTCAGCAGATATCGCATGCGTCCGGCGAGGATCGCGTAAAGCGAGTCGGTGAAGGTCGCGACGGCCATGACGATCAGGCCAAGGACCATGATCTGGCCGAACGCCGGCCGGCTCATGTCCACGAACTGCGGCAGGAAGGCGCCGAGGAACAGAAGCGTCTTCGGGTTCGACCAGTTGATCAGCGCGCCCTG
>DASZQY010000352.1:0-2858 GCA_035549395.1 Bauldia sp. | reverse complement strand
ATGGAGAAGACGAAACTCGCCGCCGTGGCGCCCGCCGATTTCGATTGGAACGATCTCGGCACCTGGTCGGCGGTCTGGGATGAATCGAAGAAGGACGCCGACGGCAACGTCGCCGTCGGCAACGTCACCTTCCTCGACGCGAGCAACAATTATGTCTCGAGCGAGACCGATACGGTGGGGGTGGTCGGCGTCAGCGACGTCATCGTCGTGGCGGCCGATGGCTCGATCCTCGTCACGACACGCGCGCGGGCCGCCGAGCTCAAGGAGCTCGTCGCCGCGATCAAGGCAAAGCCCGAGGCGAACTTCGGCGATTTCGTCCGCCACTTCCGGCCATGGGGCAACTACCAGTCGCTGGATCAGGGACCACGCCACCAGGTCAAGCGCATCGTCGTATCGCCCGGCGCGCGGCTCTCGCTGCAGAAACACTTCCACCGCGCCGAGCACTGGACGGTGGTTTCCGGCATCGCCGACATCACGATCGGGCCGGACATGGAGCACCTCAAAACGATCCGCGTGAACCCGAACGAATCGGTCCACATCCCGCTCGGCCACATCCACCGCATGGCCAATCCGGGCGAGGAGCCGATGACGCTGATCGAGGTCCAGATCGGCGACTATCTCGGCGAAGACGATATCGTGCGCCTGCAGGACGACTACGGGCGCAAGGACAAATAGGCTGCAGCCGACCGCGGTTCGGCGGCCATTCAGACAGGGCATTGCAACTTACGGGCGAATAGCGGCAGACTAAGCCGTGCGGCTGTGGTGCTGGGGGTGACGGCATGCGCAGGTTCGTGCTGGTTGTGTGCGGGCTTTTCATGCTTTCCATGGCCGCGCTGCCGCTGAGCGCGCGTGCCGATGACGATAGCGGGACAGAGACATACGCCTGTCCTCCCGGCTCCGTTCTCACTGGCTTCGGGGGCTACCAGGGCGTCTGGATCGAGACGCTCGCCGCCGTTTGCAGTCCGTGGCGCACCACCCTGAACAACGGCAAGGGGGGAATGGGGGCGCCCGATCCTCATTGGATCCTCGGATGGGGGCAGGCGCCGAAAAACAAGACGCTGAGCTGGGCTCAGTGCGGCTACGCCGAGGCCGTCACGTCATGGCGCTACGGCCTCGCCACGCCCGGCAGCAGCACCCACGTCCAGGATCTCGAAGTCCAGTGCACCAACGTCATCACCCATATCGTCGATCCGGAATGGCATGCGCTGGTTCGCTTCGAAACCGGGCGGCCGACGCACACGGTCTCGTGTGAGGACGCCAACACCGTCGCCAAGGCGGCCGTCTACACATGGGAGAAGGACGACCAGAACAATTTCATCAACCTGACGGGCATGTCGGCGAACTGCGAAGTCGCCTCCAAGTTCATGGCGGAGGCCGCGGCGGCTTCGCCGTCGGGCGGCGCGCCGCTTCCGCCGTTCGCGGAGGTCGGCTGGGATCGCGTCGGCGGCGATCTCCGCAATGTTCCGGCAGCCGGCCCCTTGCTGTGTCAGCAGGCCTGCGCCGGTACGAATGCCTGTGTCGCGTGGACGTACCGGAAATCGGATTCCCGCTGTTTCATGAAAGCATCGGTCGCCACCGGTCATGCCGACAATTGCTGCGTATCGGGCGTAATGTTGCCCAAGGGAGCGGCGGTCAACACGGATCGCCCGGGCAACACGATTGCGCAGATCGCGCTTCCCGACTCCAATCCCAGTCTGTGCCGCCAGGCCTGCGTGGACAATGCCCAGTGCACGGCATGGACTTACGTGGCGCCGGACGGCTTCTCAGGGCCGTCGTGCTATCTCAAGGCGCCGACGCCGGTCGCGAAGGCCAATACGTGCTGCGTCTCGGGCACCGTGATCAAAGTGATCAGCCATCCAGCCGATATCAGCAAATTGGGCACGGCATCGAGCAACGCCCTCGGCGCTGGCTCCGGTGCGGGCGCCGCAACGTCATCGGGGTCAGCATCCGTGTCGGGAAATGCGGGCTCGGTCCTTTCGAAGCTCCAGCACGGCAAGCTTGGCAACGCCGGTCCGCCAAGCGGCGGTGTCCCGCCCGTCACCCGGACGCTGAGCGCGACCTGCACGTCGATGGGTGAGACCTGCAACGTCCCGGCCGCGATGAATCTGCCGGCCGGCACGTGGTCGATGCGGGTGGCGGCACCGGCCAGTCACTGCTCGCCGATCGACTATCGCGTCACCACCGACAACCATGGCGAACTGATCGGTGATAGCGGCGCACTGGGTCCGGGTGCCTCGTCGGGTGCGATGCCGGTGCCGGCAACTGCCCACCAGATTTACGTGACCGCAACCGGCATCCTTGGCGGCTGCAACACCGGCCGGCTGGGGAGCTGGTCGGTCGTGGTGACGCTGGCGCCGCGCTAGCTGCTGGCAAAACCTCGCAGAATCGGCGGCGACGCCCTATTTACCTTGCCCTTCATCTGTCATGCGCTAGAACCCGGCAGCCGTTGCCGCCGCCCAGAACCCATGCCCGAAGCTCTGCCTCAAGCCCATCGCCGCCGGACCTTTGCGATCATCTCGCACCCCGACGCCGGCAAGACGACGCTGACCGAGAAGCTGCTGCTGTTCGGCGGCGCGATCCAGCTCGCCGGCGCGGTCAAGGCCAAGCGCAACCACGCCGAGGTGCGCTCCGACTGGATGGCGATGGAGCGCGAGCGCGGCATCTCGATCGTCACCTCGGTGATGACGTTCGAACATGCCGGCCTCGTCTTCAACCTTCTCGACACCCCCGGCCACGAGGATTTCTCCGAGGACACCTACCGCACGCTGTCGGCGGTCGATTCCGCCGTGATGGTCATCGACGCCGCCAAGGGCATCGAGGCGCGCACGCTGAAGCTGTTCGAGGTGTGCCGGCTGCGC
>DASZQY010000351.1:0-2902 GCA_035549395.1 Bauldia sp. | reverse complement strand
AAAAGGATGCGCCGGTGCACCGGCTTCAGCCCGTCGCGCGCATCGGGCAGCGCGCGCGACACGATCACGCTCATCGCGTAATCGAGGTAGCTCCGCCGCATCTCGTCGCTGATCGAGATCGGGTTGAAATCGGGGGAAGTGCCGTCGCCGGATGGCGCTCCGGGAGGCGGGGTTTCGTCAGCCAAAATGCACCTGGAAATCGGGCCGCGGAATCAGCGGCAACTCTAGGCGGAATATGGGGATTCGGGCGCCAAAGAGCAAGGCGGCTAAGCCATTGCACCGGCAGCCGTTTTCGGCTGCTCGGCGGGCGCTCGATGCCCTCCGCGCCGCCAGAGCGTGTCACGCCAACCGGTAGCAGCTGTTTGGCACGCGCCTGGTCAGCACGGCGAGACAACAGCCCTTCGCCGGGCGTGAGCAACGCACTGCATCGGCGACTTCTCTCCGCTATCCACAGCCCACGCCATTTATGACGGACACGCGCTCCAACATGACACTCACAAGGCGTGACACGCGCTCACACAATGCTTCATGGTGCACGCGTAGCGCGAGTCGCGGCAGCGACCTGGAATCGGGGATTGCAATAAATGCCTAGGCTGGTTTGGGGCTTGATGGGTTGCAGCTTGTTTGTTCTGGGTTCAACCGTTGCGGCGAATGCCTTCGAGGCCGGTGGCGCCGACGACGGCAACGGCGGCTCGGCGACGACCAACGTCGCCATCGGCGCAGAGTGGAACCAGATCAGTTCGGGTGTCACCAACGCGGTAAGCATCGGATGGGGCGCCGCGGTTCAGGCCGACACCAACGGCGGCGGCGACGTCAACGGCGGCATCGCCATCGGCAGCGATGCCAAGATCGGCGCGCCCGGCTCGATACTGAGCACGCACGACAGCGTGGCGATCGGCGCCAGCGCGCAGGTCAACGAAGGCTCCTACTCATCGGTGTCCTACGGCGGATCGGCGGTGGTAGGTACCAATGCGCATGAATCGACGGCGATTGGCCAGGGCGCCAACATCGGTGCGGGCGCCTATGGCTCGACGGCCCTCGGTCACGCCGCGTCGGTTTCGGCCAACGCCGATGAAAGCGTCGCAATCGGCGACTGGAGCAAAGCGACATACGCCAATTCGGTGGCGATCGGCTTCCAGTCGCAAACCACCCGCGGCGCCGAGAGCTACTACAGCGCGTTCGGCCTGTCCGATCCGCAGAACAGCATCGGCGAGGTCGCCGTCGGGACATTGACCGGTGCGCGGACAATCACCGGCGTGGCGGCTGGCCATGAAGATACCGACGCCGTGAACGTCGCCCAGCTCAGCGCGGTATCAACGAACGTGGCATCCATATTCGGCGGCGGTGCGGCGCTCGACGTCAATGGCGTCATCACGGCGCCTGACTACGTCGTACAGGGCAACACCTACAACGACGTCGGTTCGGCTTTTTCGGCGATCGATTCTTCTTTGACCGATCTTGGCGGCCAGATCACGGAGAAGGCGGGACAGGCCGGCGCCGTCGGGCTGGCGACTTCCTCGCTGCGCTTCGATGACCGGCCCGGCAAGGTCAGCGTCGCCCTCGGCGCCGGCTCGTGGTCCGGCCAGGGCGCGTTCGCCTTCGGCGGCGGCTACACCAGCACGGACCAGCGCATCCGCACCAATCTCAGCGGTGCCACCAGCGGCGGCCAGTGGGGAGCGAGCGCGGGTGTGAGCTTCACGCTGAATTGATTCCGTTGCGGCGCCCGGCCCGCCCCGGCAGCAGCATGGGGGCGGGCGGATCGAGTCTGATGCTTGTTGTCGGCGGAATCGTCGGCATCATTATCGGCGGGGCCGTCGCCACGGTCGCAACCTATCAGTTTGCGGAGACCCGGCTGCAGCGCCAATTTCCAACGCTCGACCGCCAGGGCAATCTCTTCGACCAGCAGCTCGTGCAATCCGGCATCTTGTCGTGCGTCGACGCATTCGGCGGGTTGGGCGACCAATTGACCAAGGGTACGCAGTTTGCCGTGCGTTCTCACTGGACGCGGGATTCCTCGGATGCTTCGGACAGCATTTCGGCCCTGGTCGGCATGAGCGCCCCGAATCCGGCCGGCGGTCCTGCAAAACAGACCGTCGGCACGGTCTTCGCCGCCGCCGACGGGCGCGGCCGCTGCGCCGGATACATGGTGCGCGTCAGCGCCCTGCCCGTTTCATGCAACGCATTTGCAGCGGGACGGCCGCAGGACGCGCGTCTCGGACCCGCTCTGGAAGATCTCACGACAGTCGATCTCGCCTCGGGCGAGCAGACCATCCTGCTTCCGACCGATACCGGCTGCGTGGCCGTTTCCACGGCCGCACGGTGATCCCCACGCTCCTGGCGTTCGCTTGGTTACCTGCGGGTGACCAAGGTGCCGCCGCGTACCGCCTTTCCTGCGGCAGGCATAGCGCTAGGTAAGCCACGCGCTGCGGCGGTCGCGGCGCGCAGGAGATCGACAGTGAGCAAATTCGACAACGCCGTTCTTGCGGTAACCGGCGCCACCGGCAATCTCGGCCGCAGCGTCATCGGGCATCTCCGGTCCGCCGGGGCGAAGCGCATCGTCGGCTTCACCCGCAATCCCGAGAAGGCGGCCGACCTTGCCGCGGCGGGCGTCGAGCTGCGGCGCGCCGACTTCCAGGATCCCGCCCATCTCGCCGGGCAGCTTGCCGGCGTCGAGCGGCTGCTGGTCATCTCTACCGACACGCTGGTCGGCCGTGCCGAGTTGCAGACGGGCGCCGTCGACGCCGCGGTCAAGGCTGGTGTCCGCCACATCCTCTACACCAGCATCACCAATCCCTATCCCGACGCCGACCCCACCGCGATCATCCAGAACTCGCACTACTGGACCGAGGTGCGCATGGCGACGAGCGGCGTCGATTTCACCTTCCTGCGCAACAACCTCTAC
>DASZQY010000350.1:0-17460 GCA_035549395.1 Bauldia sp. | reverse complement strand
CGTACTGCGCACCATCGAGGCCTTCAAGGTGTTCGACATCATCTGGGTGATGACGCGCGGCGGTCCCGCCGACACCACACGCACGCTGTCCATCCTGATTTATCAGGAAGCGTTCTCATTCGGCCGCGCCGGCTCGGGCGCGTCCATGGCGCTGATCGTCACCCTGATTGTCACCGTTCTCGCCGCGCTCTACATCGCCGCGATCCGCCGAAGCGCACTCGCGGCCTGACATGGAACATCGCCCCTCCACCCAGACGGTTCTGATCTACGTTGCTGCGGCGCTGCTCGCGGTAGTGATCCTGGCGCCGTTTGCGTGGCTGGTCATCATGAGCATCTCGTCGGCGGCCGACCTCAGTTCGCTGCCGCTGCGCTGGCTGCCGCAGAAGTACGATTTTTCGCGCTACGTGACGCTCCTTACGGTCAGCGAGCATTCGGCGGGAGAGGCGTTCCTCTCGTCGCTCCGCAACTCGCTCGAGGTCTCCGGCATGGCGGTGATCGCGGCGCTCATCGTTGGGATACCCGCGGCCTGGTCGGTCTCCCGTCATCGCGAGGTCGGCTGGTCGATCTACATTGCGATTGGCAGCTACATGCTTCCGGCTGTCGCCCTCTCCGTGCCGTTATACAAAGGCCTCCAGGCACTGGGCCTCCTCAATAACGTGATCGGCTTGGCCGGCGTTTACCTGACTATTCTCGCTCCTTTCACAGCCTGGCTGCTCAAGTCCGGCTTCGACGGCGTGCCGAAGGAGATAGAGAGCGCGGCAATGATCGACGGGGCCCGGCTCGATCAGATTTTGCGGCGCCTTACGCTGCCGCTGGCCGCTCCGGCCGTCACCACTGCGGCGCTTTTCGCGCTGATGGTGGGATGGGACGAGTTCTTCTACGCACTGCTCTTTACCTCGGACGACCGCGCCAAGACACTCACCGTTGCCGTCGCGGATCTCGCGGGCGGGCGCATCACCGACTACGGCCTGATCGCCACCGCAGGTGTTCTCGCTGCGCTACCGCCGGTCATCATCGGAATCGTATTGCAGCGATCGTTGGTGGCTGGGCTGACGCAGGGTGGGGTGAAGGGCTAGCCATGAGCGACCTCCTCATTTCCGGATTGCGCAAGGCCTACGGTCGCGTCGACATCCTCAAAGGCATTGATCTCGAACTTCCGCACGGCGAGTTCCTGGTGCTGCTCGGACCCTCGGGTTGTGGGAAATCCACGCTGCTGAACTGCATCGCAGGTCTGCTCGAGCCGACTGCGGGTGACATACGGATCGGGGGTCGATCGGTGATCGGCGTTCATCCCAAAGATCGCGACATCGCCATGGTGTTCCAGTCCTACGCCCTCTATCCGAATCTCAACGTAGAGCGGAACATCGGCTTCGGACTGGAAATGCGCCGGGTGCCCAAGGCGGAGCGGGCGGCGGCGGTGGCGCGTGTCGCAGAGACGCTCCAGATATCGGAACTCCTCAAGCGTCGTCCGGCCGAGCTGTCCGGTGGGCAGAGACAACGCGTCGCGATCGGCCGCGCGCTGGTGCGGAAGCCGGCGATCTTCCTGTTCGACGAACCCCTCAGCAACCTCGATGCCAAACTGCGGGCGGAGATGCGCGTCGAGCTGAAACGGCTGCACGAACTGCTCGATGCGACCATCGTCTACGTCACCCATGATCAGATCGAGGCCATGACACTGGCGACGCGGATCGCCGTCATGCGCGAGGGCCGGATCGAGCAACTGGCCGCGCCAGAAACCATCTACCGGGATCCCGTGAATCTCTATGTGGCCGGGTTCGTCGGCTCGCCAGCCATGAACATCCTGCCGGCGGCCGTCGCCATCGAGAACGGGCAGGCGGTCGCACGGCTGGAGAGCGGAGGGTCGATGGTTGCTCTGGACGGCGCTCACTACGACAAGCACTTGGCGAGGCGGGTCGCACTCGGCGTCAGGCCCGAATCGATCCGTCTTGCCGGGCAGGGCGAGTCATTTGTGGTTCCGGCAACCGTCGAACTGGTGGAACTGACCGGGCCGGAAAAGCTGGTCGTCGCGAGGCTTGGCCAGCAGACAATAACCGCGCGCCTCGATCCCACTGCGCGCGTCGTCCGCGGTGAGGTGACCGGATTTGTCTTCGATCCGGAAGCGCTGCGTCTCTTCGACGCCGAGACGGGCGAGGCCGTCCGGCAGGGAGGGAACCCCCGCTAGTTGGTTGACGGGGCGCCGTCGATCCAGGTCTCGGTGACGGCCAGTTGGTCGTCGAGCAGAACGAGGCTTGCACGGAACCCGGGAACGATCCGCCCGAGTTCGGCGCCGAGGCCAAGGAACTCAGCCGGGGCGCGCGAGGCCATGTGCAAGGCTGCTTCGAGAGGCAGACCGAGCCGGGTGACCGAGTTGCGGACGGCGGTTGCCATGTCGAGATCCGAGCCGGCGAGCGTAGATCCGTCTTCGGTCATCAGGGTGCCTTCGCGTTTGTGCACGGTGCGGCCGAGCAGCATGAACTTCGTCTTCGCAGAACCGACCGTCGGCATAGCGTCGGTGACCAGCGTCGTGCGTTGCCACCCGCGCGCCGCGAACGCCACACGCAGACTGACGGCAGAAACGTGGTGCATGTCGGCGATAATTCCACACCAAGCCTCGGGATCGTCGAGTGCCGCGCCCACCGGCCCCGGTTCGCGGCCGGTGAGTGGCGGCATGCCGTTGAACAGGTGCGTGAAGCCAGTGAGCCCCGAACTACGCGCCGCCCGTATGGCGTCGTAGCTCGCGGCGGTGTGTCCTGCTGACAGGGTGATACCGGCTCTAACGAGACGCGCGATACTGCCAGGCGGCATTTTCTCGGGCGCGACGGTCATGACGATCCGTCCAGCCTTTGCGCCGGTGATGACGGCAAAATCGTCCTCATCGATGGCGCGCATGAAGCGCGGATCGTGGACGCCCTTGCGCTCGGGATTGAGGAAAGGTCCTTCGAGATGCACCCCGACCACGCCTGGCTGCCTCACCGAAATTGCGGCGGTGGTCGCCGTCAACGCGGCGTGCATCTTGTCCCTCGTGTCCGTGATGAGGGTCGGCAGAAATGCAACCGTTCCGAAACGGCGATGGGCGGCGCCAATGGCCGCGATGCCTTCGACTGTCGTCTCATCATTGAAGAGAACTCCGCCGCCGCCGTTCACTTGCCAGTCGACAAAGCCGGGGGCGAGCAGCCCGGTGACGGCGCGCCGTGTTACTCCATCCGGAACATCGCGATCTGGAACCACGGCTGCGATGCGGCCGCCGTCGATGATGACGGTGTGCCCGTGCAGCAGGCGCGTCCCGTCGAAAACGCGAGCGCCGGACAGCGCCATCGCCATCAGATGGTCTCCGTCACCTTGTGCAGATGGGCCGGATGGTCGGGATCGCGCCCCCGCGCGCGCGCCACCATCTCGACTAGACCATAGAAGCTCTGGATAGCCGCGATCGGCTGCACGAACGGGTGCAGGCCGTCCGCGACGGGGAGCATGGTTCCCGGCCAGTCCCTGCCAGGCGCTGCGGTGAGTATCGGCGCTTCCTGCATCGAGACCGACGCAAGAAGCTGCCGCAGCGCCGGCACCGCGGCGTCATTTTGCCCGATGGCGAGGACCGGGAATGTCGGGCCGGCCAAGGCGAGGGGGCCGTGCATCAACTCGGCGGCGCTGATCGCTTCGGCGTGCAGGCCGCACGTCTCCTTGAGCTTCAGTGCGGCTTCCTGCGCGGCCGCATAGCCAACGCCGCGCCCGACGACGTAGAGATTGGTGGCGCGCGCGAGCACGGGCAGGCCGACTTGCCAATCAGCGTTGGCGGCTCGTGCCAGCGCTTCGGGCAGGCTCTTCACTGCCTCGGCCAGGCCGTCCTCACCGTGCCATGCGGTGACGAACTGCAGGACGGTAGCCAGTGACGCCAGGTACGACTTCGTCGCCGCGACACTTCGCTCCGGGCCGGCCTTAACGCCAAGCACGACGTCGGCAAGCGCCGCCAGTGGCGAGGTTTCGTCGTTGAGGACGGCGACGGTCAACGCACCGTCGCGATGGGCACTTTCCGTCAGCGCCAGCAGGTCCGGACTGCGGCCGGACTGGGAGATGGCGAGGAAGAGCGTATCGCGCATGTCGAGGCGGGCGCCGTAGATGGAGCTCACCGAGGGGCCGACGGAAGCGGTGACGATGCCGAGCGTCAGCTCGATCAGGTAGCTCGCGTAGGTGGCAACGCTGTCGGAGCTGCCCCGCGCGCAGGTGACCACAAAGCGTGGCGGTTTGGCGCGCAACCTTGCGGCAAGCGTTTGGCAGGCCCCGGCATTGGCGGCGATCGCTCGCGCGGCGGCAGCGGGGGCCTCGCGGGCTTCGGCCAGCATCAAGGTCGTGGGCTGATTCATACCCGCCTGGCAACTTTTGAATACGTCGAGCGGCTGGAGTGGGTCGCATCGGCTGCCGCTTTCCTCCGTGAATACTATGGCGCCTTGCCAAATCCAACTTGGCCGCCGGCGGGACGCGGAAACTTTCCGCGTGTCCGGGCGTTTTATGCCGGTACAGCGCGCATGAGGTCTCCCAATGCCCCGAAACCTGAAGAGCAAGACTGAAATCGGCCGACTGATTTCCGCGGAATTGAACCGCCTGGATCACGACGTTGACGAAGCGGCCCTGATGCTCGTGCGCACATCGGGACGATGGATGGCCACGCTGCGGGCCGATGGGCGCCGTGTCGACGAGGCGTGCCTGGCCGCCGTCGCGGAAGTCAGCCGCCGGCTGTCCGGTATCTATGATGTCGAAGAGGCCGCCTGACGCGCTCTGACGCGCCAAGTCTTCCGCCCAATCGTCTGTTCCGCCCGGCCCTTCCCGCAGGGTTTGGATTCCCGTTGGCGGTTTCAGTAGCTACTGAAGAAAGTCCGCGGCTGCGCAAAGCGCCCAGCGGTGTCGCCACATTCAAATCCGGGTAAAGCAATGGCAGGGGGCCGCCTCGGAGGGTGGACCCCTGCCAATTCAATGCCTAGCGGCGACCGCCGCGGCGATTGTCGCTCTCGTAATCATCGTCTTCGTAGCGGCTGCTGCTCCGCGACCGCCCGCGGCTGCGCGCCGCCTCGGAGTGGCCTTCGGGATCGCCATACCACCCGCTGCCTTCATGCTCGGAGCCTTCCCAGCCACGACGCGACGCTTGCGAATGACCCTCGCGATCACCGTACCAGCCGCTGCCTTCGTGGTCCGAGCGCTCCCATCCACGGCGGGAAGCTTCCGAATGGCCTTCCGAATCGCCAAACCAGCCGCCGCGCCCGCGGTTGCCCATACGCTCGTCGTCTTCATAGCGGCTGCTGCGCGAAGGCGGGCGGCGCTCCTCCTCGTAGCCGCGGCCGCGCGAAGGGCCGCCTTCGCGCTCGTCCCATCCGCGGCGCGAGGCCTCGGAGTGACCCTCGGAGTCGCCGAACCAGCCACCCCGACCGCGTCCTCTGGAACCGCGGTCGTCATCGTCATAGTCGCCACGCATGTTACGGCCGCCCGACCGGCGGTCGTCGTCCTCGTAGTTGCCGCGCATGCTCCGGCCGCCGTTGCGCTCCTCCCACCCGCGGCGAGCTGCGTCGGAATGGCCTTCCGGATCGCCACTCCACCCCCGGCCGTTGCCGTTATCCTCGTCGGAACTCATGCGCACGGAACGGCGATTGTCGTCATTCTCCGACGAGCGGGAAGCGGAACGCCCCCGGCTCCTTGACGAACGGCTCCGCGAGCGATTGTCGTCTTCATCATCGCTGACGAAACGTCCCTGATCATCGCGTTCGCGCTCTTGTGAAGAAGAACGTGGCATAGCTAACTCTCCTACCTGCTATCTGGGTTTGTGTTGGCTGCACCCCCAGCCACGCACAGCGGCTGGCCTCGATGTCTCGAGGCTGCAGCTAAAACAGGAGAGGGGATCATTCGTTCCGGGAACATACGATCAATCCACCGCGAGGCTTCGATGGCGATCGAGGGGAGAAAATATCGGCTCGTTCGATCGCAGACTTAGCTTGCTCCGGCGACCGACTATCGTGTCGGGCAACCGAATGTCAGACGTTTCGCCACATGACGGTTCGCACCGCCGGCAACCTTGCGACGGCGTTCAGGAACTCCGATGATGGCTGCCACTCGCCGGAAGTCCTGACCGTCATTTCGTAGTCGGCACGGTCGCCGCCATTCG
This sequence comes from Bauldia sp., assembly GCA_035549395.1. Taxonomy (GTDB): domain Bacteria; phylum Pseudomonadota; class Alphaproteobacteria; order Rhizobiales; family Kaistiaceae; genus DASZQY01. Next base: position 11,318 of record DASZQY010000350.1, on the reverse strand, counting down.
GGTCACCGGCGCGCCGTACGCGGCGGACCACGAACGTCGCGTGCCGATCGAGTGCGGCAATCAAGTCGGGCGAAGGCAGATGGCCCGGTTCCGCAACAATGGCAAGCCGCGCACGATGCCAGCGCGGCAGCCTGGTTTCGAGCACTTTCATGGCGGTGAGAAGCAGAAGGCCGAGGACGGTGGCCGCCAGGCCGGCGAAATAGAAGCCGCCGCCTACGCATGTGCCGGCAACGGTGGTGAACCACAATGTCGCGGCGGTCGTCAGACCCTGTACATTCTGGCCACGTTTCAGGATGGCGCCAGCGCCTATGAATCCCATACCCGAAAGCACCCCGAGCGGCAGGCGCAGGACATCGGCCACGGCGTAGGAGTCAGCGGGCTTGCCGTTGGTGGCGAGCAGCAGATTTGCGACGACCATGGCTGCTGCGGCCGCGAGGCCGACCAGGGCGTTGGTGCGCATTCCGGCGGCCGACCCGTGCTCGCTGCGATCGATGCCGAGCGCAAGGCCGATCGCAACCGCCGCCAGCAGGCGCACCAGGATATCCCACGCGGTGACGGTCGCGGGCAAAGCTGCGCTCCTTTACCCTCGGATCTTCATCGCGCCGCCGCGGCGCGGGCTTTGGCGAGGTCGTTCACCAGCTCATCAAAGGCCTTTTCACGCTCGCCGGGGTCGCGCATTCGCAGGATAGCCGAAGGATGCATGGTGACGGTTCCAGCGATGTTGCCGAAAGACATCGGCTTGCCATGCATCTCGCCAATCCTGGTCGTGACGCCGGTCAGCGCCAGTGCCGCGGTTGCTCCCAGGGCAACTATGTACCGGGGACGGACCAGACTCAGTTCAGCATCGAGCCACCAACGACAGCGGCCTATCTCATATTGATTGGGCCGTTTGTGCAGCCGGCGCTTGCCGCGCGGCTCGTTCTTGAAATGCTTCACCGCGTTGGTGAGATAGACGGACTTCCGCTCGATCGCCGCTCCTTCGAGGGCGCGATCCAGGATGGCTCCGGCAGGACCCACGAACGGCCGGCCGGCGAGGTCCTCCTTATCGCCTGGTTGCTCGCCCACCAGCATCATGGCCGCCGGCACCGGCCCCTCTCCGAAGACGACCTGTGTGGCGTTCTTGTACAAGGGGCAGCGGGTGCAATCTGCCGCTGCACTCTTGAGGGCAGCGAGGTCGGTCGCGGTCTCCGGCGACATGGGTGCCATCATCGGTGGTCAGTAACCGCCGATGATGGGAATGATCTCGCCAGTAATGAAGCTGGCGCAGGTCGGCGCGGCCAGAAAAACGTAGGCCGGCGCTATCTCCTCTGGCTGTGCGGGCCGCTTCATTGCGGTGTCCGCGCCAAATTTCGAGACATCCTCGGCCGGACGGTCGGCCACGTTGAGCGGCGTCCAGACCGGGCCCGGTGCCACGGCATTCACGCGGATACCCCGTTCGAGCAGCAGGCCGGACAAGGAACGGGTGAACGCGTGAATGCCGCCTTTGGTCATGGAATAGTCGGGCAGCGCCTTGCTGCCCTCGATGCCGGTGATCGATCCGGTGTTGATGATCGAGGAACGATTGTGCATGTGCGGGACCGCAGCCTTGGCCATGAAGAAGTAGCCATACAGATTGGTCTTGAGGGTCCGGTCGAACTGTTCACTGGTCAAGGCCTCGAAGGCCGTGACGTGCTGCTGAAAGGCGGCGTTGTTGACGAGAATGTCGAGATGGCCAAAAGCGCCGACCGTCTCAGCAACCGCCTTCGCGCAGAACTCCTCGTCGCTGACGTCGCCGGCTATGGCTATGCAGCGGCGCCCTTCAGCCTCCACAGCATTCCGCGTTACCTCGGCGTCGGCGTGCTCATTGAGGTAGACGATGGCGACATCAGCCCCTTCGCGGGCGAACAGCACGGCCACCGCGCGGCCGATGCCGGAATCGCCTCCCGTGACCAAGGCGGCCATGCCGGCCAGCTTTTCCGAGCCCTTGTAACCAGGAGCCTCGTACATCGGCGGCGGCTCGATGTCCCGCTGCTCGCCGGGTTTTGGCTGGTGCTGCTGGGGGAGGGGCGGCGCGGGATAGACGCGCTGCCCGGCCTGCATGGCCGCGCCGTCCTCGTGACCGCCTGACTCGTGGCGATCCGCCGCGCGCTGAATTTTGCGCATCGAGGCGACGGTTGTGGTCGCCTCCCGGCGATTGTGATCGCGATCCAGATTTCGGCTCGGCATCGGCTGCTTCTCCTGTATGCAGCCTTCATGAGGGAAATTCTCAGGAACCGGCGCGTCTGCTGTGCCCGGGCTCCGTTCCGTCTTCTTCGGGCCGCGTAGAGTCTTCCTCTTTCAACGTATCGCCGGGGCCAGAGTTCCGGACTGGAAGGTCTGCGCTCGGCCGGCCCTCCTCCGAAAGAAGCTCAAGCAATCGGCTGCGCGCGCGACTTAGCCGGCTTTTGATCGTCCCGACCGCACATTCGCAGATGGCCGCCGCCTCCTCATAGGAGAAGCCGGATGCCCCGACGAGAATGAGAGCCTCCCGCTGTTCCGGCGGCAGCAGCGCGAGAGCGGAGTGCAACTCGTTGAACTCGACCTTCCCGTATTGCTCCGGGTTCGCGGTCAGGCTCTCCACGTGATGGCCGTCGGCGTCTTCGACCTCGCGCTTGCGTTTGCGATACTCGGACCGGAACTGGTTTCTCAGGATAGTGAACAGCCAGGCCGCCAGATGGGTGCCCGGCTGGAACTTATCAATGTTGGCATAGGCGCGGACCATCGTCTCCTGCACCAGATCGTCGGCGCGATCGACGCTGCCGGTCAGCGACACGGCAAACGCCCGCAGCCGCGGGATGGCGGCAACGATGCCCTCGCGAACAGACGGATCCACGCCCAATCTGGTCAATCCTTCCCCTGAGACTTGTCGAGCCGGTCCAGCAACTCGCGGAAGCGGTCCGGGACGCCTTCCTGGACGATGTCTTCATGCATCGCGCGCAGCTGCGCGCCGATGGTCGCCCGCATCGCGGAATCCACGACAGCGTCCGTGCGCCGCTTTCGCCGCGGGCGTTCCGCCTGTTTCTCGCGCGTCTCTTTTTTCATCATTCAACTAGGGTCCGTCCCCTTGCCATTCAAAGGGGCTCCATACTGACCAATTCATGCACTACGATACCGATGTCAAACTTCCATCCCGAAATTGCCGCCTTTCGGTGAACATCTGCCGCCGGGGGTTGAGAACGTTCTGGAGATTTGCACCATGCTGACGTCTGACGCGATTGCACAGGACCTTCCGCGTCTTCGCCGCTACGCCAGAGTACTGACCGGGACACAAGTCGCCGGCGACGCGTATGTTTCCGCAACGCTCGAGGCGTTGGCGGAAGATGCCGGCGCGCTTGGCGCCGGCACGACGGTCGGACTGTTCCGAACCTTCACGCGAATATGGAATTCGGTCGCGATCAACCGCAAAGCCGGCGATCCTGCCGACGGGTCGGACCTGCATCTGGCGCATGTCGCGCCGCTCCCGCGCCAGGCGTTTCTCCTCATGTCGCTCGAGGATTTCCCAGATCACGAGGCCGCCTTCATTCTCGGCGTCGACATCGGCGAGCTGCGCTCGCTGGTCGAGCAGTTTGGGCGTGAACTCGCCGAGGAAATCGCCACCGACGTCCTCATCATTGAGGACGAGCCGCTGATCGCGCTCAATCTCGAGGAGCTGGTGAAGCGGCTTGGCCATCGCGTCGTGGGAATGGCGAAGACACATGCCGAAGCCCTGGAGGTAGCCTCTTCCGAGCGGCCCGGTCTGATCCTGGCGGATGTGCGTCTTCAAGATGGCAGTTCCGGCCTCGATGCGGTCAACGACCTCATTTCAAAATCGGAAGTTCCCGTGGTCTTCATCACCGCCTACCCGGAACGTCTGCTGACCGGACGGCGACCCGAGCCGGCATTTCTCATTCCAAAGCCGTTTCGCGAGGCCCACGTGGCCGCGGTCGTCACCCAGGCCCTGTTTTTCGATCGCAAAGCGAAAGCCGTGAGGGCCAGCTAAGGGCTCATAACCCGCGGAAAACGCAGGCCAATAGGCAATTGTTCCGGTGTTGGACGGCGCGCCCGAAGAAAAATTCACGGACCGGAGGAAGGCAATGGAACCTTTCTTCTGGTCCGGCCGTTTTGGGAGGGACTGCCGTCCACTTCACCGCCCCCTCAGCTGGCCGGCAGGAAAATGGGAGAGAGCCGTGCTTTGCAGGCTCTCTCCTTTATATTCTCGCGAGCGGCGCGTCCGGAATAGAATGGCGCTCCCGTCGCTCCGAAGCGTTGCAAGAGGTAATGAATGGCAGCGCCGCGCATCAAGCGCTCGACTGTGGGCGAGGGCAGTACGCAGAAATCGGACAAGCCGGCAAGTGCGGGAAGTCCGGACTGGCAACAGCGTGCCAATGAGGCGGCACAGCAGCTGGCGGCCATAGTCGAGTCTTCCGACGACGCCATCGTCAGCATCGCCCTGGACGGCACCATCACCAGTTGGAACGGCGGTGCGGAGCGTCTGTTCGGCTACACGGCCGAGGAGGCGATCGGGCAGCCCATCCAGTTGATTTACCGCGATGGCCACAAGGAGGACGAGGCGAGCATCGTCCTGCAGCAGATACGCGACAACGAGCGGATAGATCACTACGAGACCGTGCGCCAGCGCAAGGACGGGAGCGCGCTGGACATCTCCCTGACCGTCTCACCGGTCTTCGACCTGGACGGCAGGCTGATCGGCGCGTCCAAGATCGCGCGCGACATCACCGATCGCAAGAAGGTGGAAGGGACGATACGCCAGCATGCGCGCGAGCAGGCGGCGCTCTTCAAGCTGACCGACGCCCTCTATCACGGGGCGCCGATGGCGGAAGTGCTGGACGCTTCCATGAACGCCATAAACGAGGCGCTGCGGTGTGATCGTCTTGCGATCGCGCTGGTGGAACCCTCTGGCGCGCCAACTGTCCTGGCGGCGCGCGGTCTGTCGGATACCGGCCAGCAATCTGCCGTCTGGCAGACGATCTGGCAGCAGGGCGAGATCGGTGCCAACCCAATCGCGGCCGGCGACATCAGCGAGATGGCGGCCACGCTGCCGGCCGTGGCCGGCTTTGCCGAGAAGGAGGGAATACGGGCCCTGGCGCTCATTCCGGTGACGGCGAGCCTCGGTGTGGAAGGAACGTTTCTCGTCGGTTACAGCCAGAGACATGCTTTCACCGAGCATGAGATTGGCGTCGTGCTTTCCATATGCCGCCAAATCGGGTTCGGCATTGAGCGCGCGCGCAGCGAGCGGCAGCGCGATCAGCTGGTCGTGGAACTCGGTCATCGGGTCAAGAATACCCTGGCAAACGTGCTGGCAATCGCTCAACAGACCTTCCGCAAGAGCGATGAACGCGAACGTCTGTCCTTCGAAGGGCGAATTCTCGCTCTGGCCCAGACCCACAACCGTCTGGCGGAAGCCAGTTGGTCCGGCGTGGGGCTTGAAACGATGCTGCGCGACGAGTTCGCTGTCATCATGAAGGCGAACGACGGCGCAGTTCGCCTGTCGGGGCCTCACGTGGTGCTCATTCCACGGGTGGCGGTGATCCTCGGCGTTGCCTTTCACGAGTTGGCGACGAACGCCCTGCGGTACGGCGGCCTGTCGGTGAAGGGCGGCAACGTCGATGTCGCGTGGCTGGTTCGCGACGATACGCTGGTCGCAAATTGGGTCGAGTCGGGAGGGCCTCCCGTGCGCGAGCCTCGGCATGTTGGCTTCGGGCGCACGCTGCTGGAACGCGTGATGCGTGCCGATCTCAACAGCGACGTGAAACTGGAATTTGCCCCCGGTGGCGTGAGGTGCGAGATCACCGCCTTGCTGAAGTAGCGGCCACGGAGCTGCTCTGCAGGCCGCGAAAGTTGGCCGCATGTGTAGCCAATTGGCCGCAGTCTCCACAGGCCATTGCGTGTTAGCGTTCCCGCAGCTGAAGCGGGGAATGCACAAAACTGAACGCACTGAGCGGAGGCGCTTTTAGCGTCTGGATGGTGGCGGCCATCGGCTGCTGTGGAGCGCACGCGGCGGCGCTTCCTGACAGCCGGTTTTTGGTGCTCGACGGGGCCAACGTCAAATGGGGGCCGACGCTGCTCGGCAGCGGCGCCACCGTCACATACGCCCTGGCGACAACTGCTGCCGATTTCCCGGAGGCGCGCAACTGCCGCTCGCTGGTTCCGTTGCGGGCGCTGCGCTCAGCAACCCCCATCGAACCTGATACCCTGCGGAGCGAAGTGCAGGCTGCCTTTGCCGCCTGGTCCGCGGTAGCCGATATTACCTTCCGTGAGGCAGACCCTGCTTCCGCCAATATCCTGATCGGCGCGCAAGGCGACCCGTTCGGCGTCGCCTTCACCAATGTATCGCACGGCTCAATCGCCGCCGATGGAACGGCGTCAATCACGCGTTCCGTCATCTGCCTCAACCCGCAGGCCGGCTGGAAGGTGGGCTTTGACGGCAACCTGCAAGTCTATGACGTCAGATACGCGCTGGAGCACGAGATCGGGCACGCGATCGGGCTGGATCATCCCGGAGTAGCGGGCGTCCTCATGGACTTCCGCTATACCGAGGCGTTCCGCGTCCCCCAGCCCGGCGACATTGCCGCAGTGGATCTTCTTTACGGACCGCGTCCGGGGACGGCGGTTGTCGCCGCGGCGTCGGCTGGCGCGGTTCAACAGGTCGCAACCCGACCCGATCCGTTTCTCGGGCACCCGGTGCCCTGAAAAGAAACGGCCCGCGCAGCGGGCCGTTTCCGAAGTACGCAGGTGCGATTTCCCTACGGATTGGACAACCGCATGGTGCCGCGCTGGGCCGCGTATTGGTCCTTGTCGTAGGTCGGCGCGGACTCGAGCTCGTCCTTGGTGAAATGCGTGAAGACGAACAGGTTCCCATTGGCATCCTTGCGGATGTCCAGAGAATCGAACCCGATGGCTACGGGCTTCGTTCCGAGCCCGAGGAACCCACCGACATCCAGAACAAGCGCGTCGATCTTGCCGTCCTGGCTGAGAACCACGTCGCCGACATTGCCGACGTTTTCGTTGTTCTGCGAATAGACGGTCGCGTTCATCAGGTCTTTCGCGCTGACGGAAGCGACATCGACCGTGCTCATTGTTGACGGGTTAGGGGCAACGGCCGTTGCCGAGCCACTGCTTTGGGCCGCCATCTGTGATTGATTGGACATCGCGCCGGCCGGCGGCATTGTCTGCTGGGCCAGATCGGAGCTGCTCGTGCCGTTGAGGCCCATCGTTCCCGTCGCCGGAGCTGTCGACGTCGAAGCTCCTGCGTTGTTCTGCTGCGCAAGCTGCTGGTCGGTTGTGCCGGCACCAGTGGTGTCGGTTGCCGCCGGCGCGCTTGTGCCGGGATTGCTCGAGGCCGCCATTTGCGACTGATCGGCCGCAGCCGGCGTGCCGGTCGCGGGAGCCTGGGCATTGTCGATTGCCGCGGTATCGAAGGTCGGCGCGTTGGTCAGCTGATCCTTGGTGATGATCGCGACCAGCACCGGGCCGCCGTTGACGGTTGCCCACTGCAGGTTCGGGAAATCGAGGGCGACATTTTTCTGCCCGATGCCGAGGAACCCGCCGACACCAACCACGACAGCCTGGACCGAGCCGTCGTTGGCGACCACCAGATCGTTGACTGTGCCGATCTTGTTGGCCGAGTCGCTGGTGCCGTCATAGACGGCCAGACCGATGAGCTTGGAGGCGAGATGATCGCCGGAGGTCGCCGCAGGCAGGAACATGTCTCCTGCCGCGGGCGTGGACGTCACCGGCGGGGTCGTTGCGGTGGTATCGGTGTTAACTGCGTTAGCCGCCTGCGCCGCCGTGGCGATGGTGACGATCGCCGTTGCCGCGAGAAGTTGTCTGAGCATGGTGGTCTCCTGTTCGAAGATCGTTGTGCCCCCCATGCGGACCGCTGCGCTCTCAATTCGTATCGGCGATGATCGTTCCTTGATGATGCAGATGGACCTGGAGCAAGAGAAAGCGCGCGGCGGCATGCCTTTCTGGCATCTGGCGGTCCTCGGCGCAGTACTCTCGTAGAGGTGCCCGACCGGAACGCGCCGGCGTCTTCGTCGCCCGCTCTCAGAGCAAAGCGGCTGCGCGTCTCAATCCGGCCAGCGATCGCGACGTGCCTTCCTCGCCATCGTAACGCGGATCCTCGTGTTCGATCGAGATGACGTTGTCGTAGCCGGCCTTTTGCAGCGCCCCGATCAGCCGGGCCCACGTCGCGTCGTCGCGTCCTTCACCCACGGCAGCGAAATGCCATGGCGAACGTGACGGATCGCTCGGCGGCGCGTGGTGGAGCACGCCTTGCCGACGGATGCGGTCGGGATAGAGCAGCGTATCCTTGCCGTGCGCATAGCCGATGCGGTCGCCAAGTTCCTCGATCACCGTGATGGGGTCGATCCCTTGCCACCAGAAATGACTGGGATCCATATTGAGGCCGATATTGCGTCCAACATAGGGAGTGAGCGCGGCAAAGCTTGCCGCGGTGAAGACCGTCACGCCGGGATGCAGCTCAAGGCACACCATCAGCTTTGGCGCGACCTTGGCAAGCCGCTCGCTCGTCGCCTTCCAGAACGGGCCGACTTCCTCTGCCATCTGCCAGTCGAAGATGCGCTCATCATCGGCAGACGTGGCCCAGCAGGGGAAGACGCCGAGGGATCCGCCGCCGGGGCCGGCCGGGCACCCGCTCATGGTAATGACGCGGTCGACTCCGAGCGCGACGGCGAGCTCCACGGCGGCGTCGAAGCGGGCCTGAGCATCGCGGCGCTTGACGGGATCAGGATGGAGCAGGTTGCCGGCGGCGTTCACGGCTGCGAGCCGGATGCCGAATTCGCGGAGTTCGCCCGCGAGACGATCGCGTTCGGCCTGCGCGCCCACCGTCGCGATATCCAGATGCGGGCGCGGCCATGGGCCCCAGGCGCCCACGCCCAGCTCTATATCGGTCACCCCACGTTCGGCGCACCAGGCGAAAAGCTGGCGGCGATCGAGCTTGGGAAGCGAGTCGGAATAGACCCCGATTTTCATGCGGTCACCGCTTTGCGAAAGGCGGAAGTCAGAAGTTCGATGTCGCGGCGCGCCTGCGCGATCGTCGTCTGCACCGGCGCTTCATGGGTTGCGGCGGCATGGAAGGCGCGCAGTTCCTCGCGGAATGCTTCTTCGTAGCTGACGCGATATTCGCTTGTTTCCAGCTCGTGGCTGGCCCCGGTGCCAAGCCGACGCACGGTCAATCTGGTCGGGAAGTGACGGAGGTAGGGCGACGGGAAGGTCAGCTCGACGATGCGATCTGTGCAGTAGACGGTGACGCGCTCCGTATAGTCCGGCACCCCCGGCAGATTGAGGTGCGTCATGCTCACGCGCCCACCGCCCGGGAGCGGGAACGCCAGCTGCACACCGCGGCCATCATCGAAGATGGCTGCTGCATCTGCGTTCGCCGGCAGTTCGACGCCGAGGTGAACCAGCATTCCATGGACGACGGCCACGTCGTGGACCAGCGACGAGAGGTATCCGCCGGAAAGGGCACGCGCCTCGGCTTGGGTGAGATCGCGGCGTCCGGATTCCCGCAGCTGCTCGGCGTTCTTGCGGCGGAAGTCGGCGCGCAGCGCGTCAGGAATGTCGTCCGGCACGGTCATCGGAAGGTGAGCGACGAACGGCGCCTGGTCCGGATCGTTCACTTCGACTGAGATCAGTTTCACGTCGTCGATTCTGGTGGGCAGGAAATCGAGCGCACGGCGAAAGGCCGGGTCGAAGCGCTTCATGTAGGCGACCTGAACGACGCCGCCGGAGCGCTCGCGCGCGGCGGCGATCCGGTCAACCTCGGAAAGAGTCAGGGCGAGGGGCTTTTCGCACATGACATGCAGTCCGGCTTCCAGTGCCGCGACTGCGAGGTCGCCGTGGAAGGGATCGGGCGCCGCGATGACGACCGCGTCGAGATCGCTGGTCAGTATGCCTTTCAGGTCGGGCGCGACTTTCTCCAGGTGGTAGCGCGCGCCGACCGTCTCACGGACGGTGGGGGAGGCGTCCGCCAGGGCGACAAAAGCGAAACGCTCGCGCTCCTCCCAGAGATAGAAGGCATGCTCCGCCTGGCCAACCAGCCCTGCGCCCACCAACCCAACCCTCAGTCGTACCATCGTCTGTCCTCTTCAAATCTCGCACCGTGTGCGTGACGCACTGAGCCAGGCGGCGAGTGAGCCGCTGCGGATCGCCGCTGCGGGCACTCGCCATGGAATAAATCTTCCACTTGTTCGCTGACCTCCCCGGCGGCCAATTGACGGACGACTGCCGCTGGTATTCTATAAGGCTGTTGGAACGTTCCAACAAGTAGGTGAAGGGTCTCCGGTTGGTAGGAATCGGGCCGCGAGGGAGAGGCTGCGTCACGCGCATGGAACACACGTTCCATCGTGGCGTCGCCATGGTCACGGCCGCCTCATGACAACGCTGATCGACGTGGCGCGAAAGGCCGGGGTCTCCAAATCGACGGTCTCCAACGTCATTCGCGGCAACATCCCCGTCGCCAAGGAAACGCGCGACCGCGTCGAGCGCGCGATCGCCGACACGCGCTACCATCCGAACGTCATCGCCCGCTCGCTCAAGGCGCGCTCGAGCATGGCGATCGGGATCGTCGTTCCCGACCTCACCAACCCGTTTTATGCCGAGCTGGCCGCCGGCGCGGAGCGCGCCGCCAACGCGCTCGGCTACGCCGCGCTGATCACCCACACCGATTGCGCCTTGCCGACCGAGCAGGAGGCCGGGCACGCGTTCATCCAGCGCCGCGTCGACGCGGTCATCATCGGCGGCATTTCGCGGGGTTCGACTCTCCCGGCGATGTTGCTCGATCGCGACATCCCGGTGGTCGTCGCGTCGTTCGGCGAGCCGGAAGACCCGCGCCTCGGCGTCATTGATCCCGACGATCCAGGCGCGATGGAGGCGATCGTCTCTCATCTTTACGAACTCGGTCACCGCCGCCTGGCGTTCGTCTCGCATCACCTACTCGAACAATCGGGCGAACGGCGCCGGCTTGGCTTCGAGGCGGCGCTTGCGCAGCGCGGCCTGCGCTCCGTGAAGCTGGGCGAGGGTGCCACCGCCGTCGCCGCTCACAACGACATGCTGGCCATCGCGATCATCGACCGGCTGGAAAGGCAGGGGTTGCGCGTGCCGGAGGATATTTCGGTCGTCGGCTACGACGACATTCCGCTGGCGTCGCACCGCCGCATGAATCTCACGACGGCGCATTCCGATGCGGTCGAGATGGGGCGCCGGGCGGTGCAGCTTGCCGTGGATGCTGCGCGCGAAGGCCGCCACGTGTCGCACCGCGAGATCCAGGCAAGTCCGCT
>DASZQY010000349.1:0-2538 GCA_035549395.1 Bauldia sp. | reverse complement strand
TCCGGGCGGACCGCCCAGCCTTGCCGAACGCGTTCGCGCCCTGAGGGAAGCGGCGGCGCGGCGGCAATAGACCGACGTCATCCTCGGGCTTATCCCGAGGATGACGTCGATGGCGGTGGCCAGCCCTACTGCTGCAGCACGGCCTTGATGTCGACGAGGTTGGAGCGCACGCGCAGGATATAGAAGCCCATCGTCGTCAGGTGGCTCGGAACGATCCACCCATCCTCGCGGCCATTGGCGACGATGAAGGGCTGGATGCGAAGCGCCGAACGAAGCTGCCCCTCCATGTCGTCCCAAAGCGTGGTCAGCTTCTTTTCCTTGATGACGTCGTCGAAATCGGCCTCGGCGGCGGTCAGCATGCCGTAATAGCCGTAGAGTTGGCCGTAGGCGAACCAGAAGCGGTCGTCGGCGCGGGTGTCGAACCAGCCATTGTTGTGGTTCTCGGCGCGGTCCTTCAGGATCGCCGAGGTCGAGCCGATATCGTTGGCGATGCGGTCGATGAACTGGATGAGGTTGTCGGCGCGCGCGTCGAAGGTCGCCTGGCATGCCGCCAGCCGGCTGTTGAAGGCGCGCAGTTTCTTGATCGCGGTCCGATAGTAGCTCGGCGTCGGCGTCTTCGGGCCGGGCGGGTTCCAGCCGAGATACCAGGTATATTCGTCGAACTGCAGCGCGCCGCGCGCATCCTGGAGGTCGGAATCGACCTGCGAGGTGCCGCGCACCCGGCCAAGCGTGTCCACCAGTTCGACCGACGTGCGGCGTGCCGCCTGGTTGATGCCGCGCTGGAAGGAGGCCTTGTTGTCGAAGAAGGGCGTGCTGTCCCAGTCCAGCCCGAAGAAGCCGAGCTTGTAGAGGATCATGGAGGAGATCCACTGGTTCTGGTTGACGTTGAAATCGACGAGGTCGGCGGTGACATCGGCGATGGCCGAGCGCGCGCATGTCTTCTGCCCGGCAGTGGCCTGGGCCGGAGCCGGCTCGCCGGCGGAAAGCTGGCGGTCCTTCAGACTGTATTTGGCGGCGTAGTCGGGGTCGAAATTCGTCCAGCGCTGGGTCTGCCAGAAGAAGTTGGCATAGAGACCGATGAGGACGAGGATGGCGAGGCCGACGACGATACGCAGGATCCAGCCGCGGCGCGTATACCAGCGGCCGGCGAGCACGAAAGGCCAGCACAGCCAGGCGATCGCCATGCCGATGGCGCGCCCGATCCACTGGAAGATGCGCGTCACGAATTCGACGATCGGATTGACCACGCTTCGATCTCCCGTGCGGGACCTCCCCCATGGGACGTCGCCGGCAGCCGGCGTCCAAACCCTCGGGGCGCGGCCGCAGCATCAGATAGGTGGTTTTCCGCCACCGGACAACAGGGGGCATGCCATGCGCCGGCATCGCATGGCGGGCGATCCGGCCGTGTCGCGGAGCGGCCAGCGAACGCCGCCGCATCGTCGCCAATCTTCTTGAAAGCACGGCAAAATGGTGTTTGGTTCAAAAGGGAAACCCGTCCGGCCGCCGAAGAACAGGACCGGACCCGCACAATGGGGAGAGCATGATGTCGCTTACCAGATCACTTGCCGCGGCGCTGGCGCTTGCCGCCGGCCTTTCGACGGGCATGGCCACCGGCGCCGCCTATGCCGGCGACTCCGCCTCCTGCCAGGCCGTGCGCTTCGCCGATGTCGGCTGGACCGACATCCAGGCCACCACGGCGACGGCGTCGGTGATCCTAGACGCCATCGGCTACAAGCCGGATACTCAGGTGCTCTCCGTACCGGTCACCTACCAGTCGCTGAAGAACAAGGACATCGACGTCTTCCTCGGCAACTGGATGCCGTCGATGAACGAGAACATCGCGCCTTTCCTCAAGGACAAGTCGGTCGAGTCGATCTCGACCAACCTCACCGGCGCCGGCTACGGGCTCGTCGTGCCGGACTATGTGGCGGAAGGCGGCGTCAAGACGCTGACCGACATCGGCAAGTTCAAGGACAAGTTCGATTCCAAGATATACGGTATCGAGCCCGGCAATGACGGCAATCGCATCGTGCTCGGCATGATCAAGGATCCGAAGAGCAATCTCAAGGGCTTCGAACTGGTCGAATCCTCGGAGGCAGGCATGCTGTCGCAGGCCCAGAAAGCCATGCGCAACAAAGACTGGATCGTCTTCCTCGGCTGGACGCCGCATCCGGTGATGGGCGAGATGAAGATCACCTATCTGGAAGGCATGGGCGATTCCGGCTTCGGCGCGGCCACCGTCCACACGAATGTCCGCGCGGGCTATCTCGGCGAATGCCCGAACGTCGGCAAGTTCATCAAGCAGCTCAAGTTCGACCTCTCCATGGAAAACAAGATGATGGACGGCATCCTCAAGGGCGGCGACGCCCACAAGGTCGCCGCGGACTGGCTGAAGGCGCATCCGGACGCCGCCGATGGCTGGCTCGACGGCGTCACCACCTTCGACGGCAAGGACGCCAAGGCGGCGCTCAAGGAAAAGCTGGGGTCATAGGGCGCGTTCCCTTCTCCCCGCCTGCGGGGAGAAGGTGGCCCAAAGGG
>DASZQY010000348.1:0-6691 GCA_035549395.1 Bauldia sp. | reverse complement strand
GGATGTGCTGGTCGGGCAGCTCAGCGGCGGCAATCAGCAAAAGGTCGTGCTCGCCAAGTGGCTGATTGCCGAGCAGCCGCGCGTGCTCGTGCTTGATCATCCCCTGCGCGGGCTCGACATCGGCGCCAAGGCCGAGATATTCGCGCGGATCAGGGAGCTGGCGCGAAGCGGCATCGGTGTGCTGCTGGTTGCCGACACGCTCGAGGAACTGATCGCACTCAGCGACACGATCCTTGTCATGCGCGACGGCGAGGTGACGGCGCGTTTCGCCGCGCACGAACGCACGCCGGAGCCGATCGAGATTCTGGAGCACATGATGTGATGGCGAACCCGGCGTTCCTGTCACCTCGCTTGCGCGCGATGCTTGTCGCGCTGGCTCCGGTCGCTGTGCTGATCGCCCTTCTGATCGCCATCGGCGTGTTCGTGCCCTCGTTCCTTTCCGCCTACAGTCTCGGCGTGCTGATGGGCGAATCCAGCCCGATCCTGTTGCTCGCGATCGCGCAGACGCCGGTGATCATGCTCGGCGGGATCGACCTTTCGGTGGCGGCAGTGACATCGCTCGCCTCGGTCTTGCTGGCTTTCCTGCTGCCGTCGCTCGGGGTGCCGGGCCTCGTCGTCGTACTCCTCGTCACCACGTTGATCGGCGCGGCGCAGGGATACATTCACGTCGTCGCGCAGCTGCCGTCGTTCGTAGTCACTCTCGCCGGGATGGGCCTCTGGTCCGGCGTCGCGTTGTCGCTGGCGCACACGACCGTTCCGGTCAATCAGGGCTATGCCATCGTCGGCTGGCTCCAGGGAACGACGTTTGGAATTCCGACGGCATTTCTGTTCGGTGCCGGGGGCGCGGTTGCTCTTTGGGCCTGCCTCCGCTGGACGCGGCTCGGCCGCTATTTGCGCGCCATCGGGTTCGGCGAAACCGCGGCGACCCTTTCGGGCGTGCGGGTCGCGCGAGTGAAGATCGCGGTCTTCGCGCTCTCCGGATTCTTTGCCGGCCTCACCGCGATGGTGCTGGTGTCGCGCACCTACAGCGGCGACCCTTCGGCGGCGAGCAGCCTGCTGTTGCCCAGCATCGCGGCCGTCGTCGTCGGTGGTACGGCGATCACCGGCGGGTTCGGCGGGCTCGAGCGCACGCTCGTCGGCGTCATGATCATCACGGTACTGCGCGTCGGCATCGCCATCGTCGGGATTGATCCCGGCTACGAGCCTCTGGCGTACGGCGTGGTGGTCGTCGGCGCCGTCGCGCTCACGATCGACCGCAGCCGGCTGCTCGTCATCAAATGACGACGGGCATCGTCAAGTGAAGAGCCGGCTGCTCAGGACGAGCTCCCGGATAAGCTGAATTACTTCCTGCAGGCCCGAGCTCGACTGCGTGCTCTGATAGCAGATCCACACGCGGTGTCCCTCCAGCGGTGGGGATACGTTAAGGCGTCGCACCTCGCCGCGGGTGACGCGCTCGGCCATCACGCGCGAAGGAATAAGGCCGACGGCTAGGCCGCTGATGACCGTCGGTATCGCTACCGACAGGCTGTTGCACATGCTCAGCCGCTGCGGCACGACGCCTGCCTGGCTGAACCAGCGCATCGCTGTGGTGTAAAGGCGCGCCGGCGGTGGCGGAATGATGAGGTGATGGGCGCAGAGGTCCGCCGGCGACAACGCGCCCAGTGGAATGTTGCTGTCGGCGCTGACGAACCAGCTCAGTTCGTTCGTGCCGAGCGGCTCACGGCGCACGTCATGCGGCACGTCCGGTTCCGACATCACGGCGACATCGAGCTGTTGCTCGTTGAACAGCGAACTCAACGTTGCCGTATCGCCGACCTGCACCGATGTCTTGAGCGACGGGTATCGCGTCTCAAGTCGCCTGAGAAGCTCCGGCAGGCAGATCAACGCGAAGGTCTCGGTCAGTCCGAGCCGCAACAGCCCCATGAGAGGATTGCGCGTGCGAAAGCGGTCCGTGAGTTCCTGCGCCGTCTGCAGCATCCGGTCGGCGTAGGCGATGAGGGCGGTACCTTCTGCTGTGACGCTGATCTTAGGGCCACGACGCTCGAACAGGCGGGCACCCAGGATGTCCTCCAGTTCGCGGATGCGCTGCGAGATGCTTGGCTGGGTCAGTCCAAGATGCTGGGCGGCTGCATGAAAGCTGCCCAGTCGTACGATACGTTCGAAGGTCAGAAGCTGGGCTAACGTCAGATGCATGATTAGCGCCTGCTATCATATGCACTGAAAACAATCAATTTTCCTGTTACTCTCACCGCTGCTAGGGTGACCGTGCAGTCGATGGCTCAAACAAGAACAGCCATGCTGTGTGGAAGGTGCCGACCGTGGGGGAGAAGTGGCGGCACAACGGGATCTCTTTGGGAGGAATGATATGAGAAACAAGGCACTACTAGCTGCCGGCGCTTTGGCGCTCGCGCTGGTCAGCGTGCAAGGCGCGTCGGCCGATGACAAGCCGACAATCCCGGTGATCGTAAAAGACACCACGTCGTTCTACTGGCAGATCGTGCTCGCCGGGGCTCGCGCCGCAGGCAAGGAATTCAATGTCAACGTGCCGGAGCTCGGTGCTCAGTCGGAAGCCGACATCGCCGGACAGATTTCGATCCTCGAAAACGCCGTGGCCCAGAAGCCGGCCGCCATCGTGATCTCGCCGACTCAGTTCGCCGCGCTTGGCAAGCCGATCGACGAAGCCGCGAAGTCGACCAAGGTCATCGGTATCGACGGCACCGCCGACACCAAGTCGTTCACCTCGTTCCTCGGCACCGACAACATCGCCGGCGGCGCCGCCGCGGCCGATGCGCTGGCCGCTGGCGTGCAGGCGAAGACCGGCAAGGTGGAAGGCGACGTCGCCGTGCTCACCAACATCGCCGGCCAGGATTCCGGCGACCGCCGCGTCAAGGGCTTCATCGATCAGGTGAAGGCCAAGTATCCCGGCCTTAATATCGTCGCCAATAAGGTCGCTGACGGCCAGGCCACGACGGCGCTGAACTACACCACCGACCTGATCACCGCCTATCCCAAGCTCGTTGGCGTGTTCGCGAACGCGCTGGTCATGGGCCAGGGAGCGGGACAGGCGATCGCCGAGAACAAGGCGCAGGACAAGATCACCCTGGTGTCGTTCGACAGCGACGACAAGACAGTGAAGTTCCTGAGCGACGGCGTGATCTACGGCCTGGTCGTGCAGAACCCCTTCAAGGAGGGGCATGATGCAGTGAAGGTGGCGCTCGACGCCTCGCAGGGCAAGGAAGTGCCGGCCAACGTCGATACCGGCGTCACGGTCATCACCAAGGCTGACATGGACACGCCCGCCAATCAGGCGCTGCTCAACCCGGACGTCAAGTAGCGGGTCTCCGCGGACCGGAAAGTCCAAGCATGCTTGGGACTTCCTCCCCGGGCTCGGGGGCGTCGACTGTATCGTCAGGATCTGGGATCTTGCCGTCCCAGATGCTGGATCGGTCGACGCCCCTGATTTCGTTGCGCAAGCTCGACAAGCGCTTCCCGGGAACCCATGCGCTGAAGGCGATCGACCTCGACCTGATGGAAGGCGAGGTCCATGCCATCGCCGGCGAAAACGGCGCCGGCAAGTCGACTTTGATCAAGCTTCTCACCGGCGCATACACGCGGACCAGCGGCGAAATCCTGTGGCAGGGCAAGCCGGTCGCGCTGGGCACGCCGCAGGAGGCAATCGCGCTCGGCATCAATGCCGTGCATCAGGAAATGGTGCTCTGCCCGCACCTTACGGTCGCTGCCAACATGTTTCTGGGCAGCGAACGATCCACCCTGTCCCTGCTCAATGACCGCGCCATGGAGCGGGAGGCGCAGGCGGTGCTTGACGACATCGGGTTCGATCTGCCGGCCGGCGCGGTGCTCAACACGCTGACCATTGGCCAGCAGCAGTTGGTCGCGGCCGCCAGGGCGGCGACGCGTGGCGCGCGTTTTATTATCTTCGACGAGCCGACGGGCTATCTGACGCGGCGCGAGGCCGAGCAGCTCTTCGCGCTTATCCGGCGGTTGCATGGCCAGGGCGTCACCATCGCCTACATCAGCCACCGCCTGGAGGAGATATTCGATCTCGCCGATCGTGTCTCGGTGTTGCGCGATGGCTCGCTGGTTTCGACCCGCAAGATCGAGGACACCGACGAACAGACGCTGATCCGCGACATGGTCAATCGCTCGATCGCCGAGTTGCACTACAAGGAGGTGCAGGAACTCGGCGAGACTCTGCTCAATGTGAACCATCTGAGCGGTCCCGGGTTCGCCGATGTTTCGCTGTCGGTGCGCCGCGGTGAGATCATCGGGCTCTACGGACTGATCGGCGCCGGCCGCAGCGAGTTCGTGCAGGCCGTGTTCGGTCGTCGGCGCGCGACGTCGGGCGAGATGCGCTGGCTCGGCGAGCCCTACAAGCCGACACGTGAGGCACACGCCATCGGCCGCGGCATCGTCCTGGTTCCGGAGAGCCGCCGCGACCAGGGGCTGTGCCTCAATCTCGGCGTGAGCGACAATATCAACCTGGCCATCTTCGATCGCCTGACGCGGACGCTGGTTATCGACGTGAAGGCTGAGAACGAGCATGCCGACAAGCAGATCGGCAACCTCAGGATCGCGACCTCCTCGCGCGACAACCTGGTCGGCCGGCTCTCGGGAGGCAATCAGCAGAAGGTCGTGATCGGCAAGTGGCTGAACCACGGAGCCGAGCTGTTCATCTTCGATGAGCCTACGGTCGGCGTCGATGTCGGCACGAAGGTGGAGATCTACAAGCTGTTCGCCGACCTCCTGCATTCGGGCGCCGGCATCATCCTGATCTCGTCCTACCTGCCGGAAGTCTCCGACTTGAGCGATATGCTGCACGTCTTCCGGCGCGGCCAGCTGGTTGCCAGCCATCCGCATGGCTCGGCGACGCAGGAACTCGTCCTCGCCGAGGCCATCGGCACCTAGCAGGACGAGCCGCTGCTACTTCTCGCGGGGATAGGTCGAGACGATCTCCGGCGGCAGGTCGACGCTCAGGCAGTTACCGATCTCGTAGATGAAATCGAGCTTGGATTCGGTGTCGAGGTGATAGTGCACGTCGGCGCCCAACTCACCAGTCTGCAGGACGCCGATGCCGCGCGAACTCAGCCTGCTCAGGAAGCCGGGGATATCGGAATCGGCCACCCGTTCCTTGATGTGATGAAAGCCGGGGCCTTTGGCGGCGAGAAACTCCGACAGGTGCGAAGGTCCGTAGACCGGCTGGAGAATTTCGATCTGCATATCGCCCATGGTGGTCGCGGCTATGAGAAACTTGAAGGGCTCGGTAACGAGCTTTCCGTTCACCTTGAAGTTTTTCATGGTCGCCTCGGTGAACGTCAGAACGGTCCATGGCCCGACCCCCAGGTTGTCGATCCACGCTTGCATCGCCCGCTCGATGTCGTCGCTGACGAATCCGATCTGAAAGATCCGCCGCTTGGCGTTATCTCTGGCGAGTTCTTTGTTGCTCACTCGATCGCGCTCCGCATTCGCCGCCGGCAGTTGAAGCAAGACTTATCGTACGTCTATCATCGGTCAAGGGCATGGAAGTGCGTTTCTGTCTATAGTTCTAGCCTATCCTTCGTTTAGGAAATTCCGATTTTTTTGATAGGCGCGGCGCTGATAGCGTGCGGACAGGGTAGGGACGCTCACCAATCTGGCGGCCCCAATAACAGGCGACGGAAGAAGACGCCCGTGTCTTGTATGCGCCGGGCGCCGTCGTGTTTGTACGCGGGGAGGGATGGATGGCGGATCAGCGGCTCGCGGTTGTCGCCGGAGGGCTTGGCGTTATCGGCCATGCCGTTACAGAGCATTTCGCCGCGCTCGATGGCTGGCAGTCCGTAGGCATCGCCCGGCGTAAGGCGCAGAACGCCGGCCGCGCCCGCTACGCCCAGATCGATCTGCTTGATGCGAAAGGCACCAAATCGGGCTTGGCCGCGCTCGGCAAGCCGTCACATCTTTTCTTTGCGGCGTTCCTGCGCGCCGATCCGCAGCAGCAAGTCGACCTGCATGTCGAGATGCTGCGCAACCTGGTGCGCGGCGCTGCAGCGGCTGGCGGGCTGAAGCGCGTCATCCTTTACGAAGGCGCGATGTATTACGGCTCCTATCTCGGGCCGTTCAAGACACCGGCCGTCGAGGGCGATCCACGCGTCCTTCCGCCCAATTTCTACTATTCGATGGAGGATTGGCTCTACGAGGAAGCCACCGGCAAGGACTGGGACGCCCTCGTCCTGCGTCCCGATCTCGTGTGCACGTCGAGCCTGATCGACGGCCACGGATTCAACATCGCGCTGCTCATCGCCGTCTATGCGACGATTTGCAAGGAGTTGGGCATCCCGCTGCGTTATCCAGGCTCGCCGGGCGCTTACCGGGCGCTGGCGCAGGTCACCGACTCTGCGCATCTGGCGCGGGCCTCGGCGTGGGCCGCTGACAACGCCAAGGCGGGTGAGGCGTACAACGTAGCCAACGGCGATTTCTTCCGCTGGGAGCAGCTGTGGGCGATGGTTTCGCGCTACTTCGAAGTTCCGCTGGCGGAGGTTCAGGCCATCTCACTGACGACCCTGATGGGCGACAAGGCGTCGCTGTGGGAGCGAATCCAGAAGAAGCACAATCTCGCGCCTCATCCGTATTCCGCGCTCGCATACTGGCCGGCGGGCGACTTCGTCCTGAACTGCGCTTACGACGTCATGACCAGCAC
>DASZQY010000347.1:0-6839 GCA_035549395.1 Bauldia sp. | reverse complement strand
GACCACCGACCAGCCGTCACACCTGTTCGACAAGGACGGCGCCTCCCTGCTCGCCAGTCTCAAGGATTACGTCTCGACCATCGACGAAGGCACCGGCTGCCTGTTCTGCCATCGCGTCGACAAGGTCGAGAACGCCGGGGCGACGGCCGGCGCCAACGCCAGCGTCGACGTCTCCCTCGCCGACCGGCCGCTCTATCCCGGCGAGGATTCCGACTATGCCGCGCTCCGCGCCTTTGCCGGCCGGCTGATCCGGGCCAAGCCCGACGTGCACGCCGCCTCGTTCTCCGATCCGGTCCACGCCGACTCGAAGCTCTGCGCCTCCTGCCACGAGGAATTCGCCCCCGGCACCGGCGCCTACATCACCGATACCTACCAGGAGTGGGCGGCGTCCTCGTTCAACGCGCCGAACGACCCGGCGAAGAACCGCACCTGTCTCGATTGCCACATGCACGCCGACGTCAACGCGATCGGCACGGACGTGCCCGGCCGCTCCACCGACGGCGGACCGCTGAAGAACAACGTCGTGACCCACGCCTTCATCGGCGCGCAGTACCACCTCGTCGGATTGCGCAGCCAGCAGGCGGCTGACGAGACGCTGGCGCTGCTCCGCACCTCGGCGAAGCTCGCCGTTGCCGGGCCATCACCCGACCAGCTTACGGTTCGCGTCAGCAACGTCGGCGCCGGTCACGACCTGCCGACGGGCGTGTCGGATTTCCGCGAACTGTGGCTCGACGTCACAGCCACCGACGCCAGCGGCAAGGTCGTGCTGTCGTCGGGCGATCTCGACGCCGCCGGCAACGTGCCGGCCGACGCGCGCATGTTCCACAAGGCGCTCGCCGGCGCCAACGGCCACCTGGCCGGCGTGCAGTTCTGGACGATCGCCAGATTCAACGAAGACACGCGCATCCCCGCCGACGGCTACCGCGACGAGACTTTCGACTTGCCGCCAGATACGGCCTACCCGGTCAAGGTCTCAGCCAAGCTGATGTTCCGCACCTTCCCGCAGTCGATCACCGACATGGTGCGCCAGCGCTTCCCCGACATGCCGCCGCCACAGGCCGTCGACATCGCCGACGCCTCCGCCACGCTTGCCAGCCCCTGACCTTTTGGAAGACGTGAGATGCTGCTGACCTTCCTTATCCTGTTTCGCGAAAGCCTTGAGGCGTTCCTGCTGGTCGGCATCCTCATCGCCTACCTCTACCGCATGAACGGCCGCCGCTACGTCATCTGGATTTATGCCGGCGTGGTCGCAGGGTTCATCGCCTCGTTCATCGCCGCCTTCGTGCTGCAGGTGCTGGTCGACCAGTTCAGCAACGAGCTCTACCGCGCCGTCCTCACCGCGGCGATCATGCTCGCGGCGACCTGCATCCTCACGTACATGGCGATCTGGATGGGCAAGCAGGCGCGCGCCCACACCGAGCACGCCAAGCAGCAGCTTCAGGACTACATGACCGCCGGCAATGTCGTCGGCGTCGCCATGCTCGCCTTCGTATCAGTGTGGCGCGAGGGACTGGAGACGGTGCTGTTCCTGTCGGCGCTCGCCTATAACGGCCAGCCGCTCTCGCTGGTCGGCGGCGTCCTCGGGCTGCTGTGCGCGGTGCTCCTCGTCGCGGTCATGGTCACCGGCGCGCGGCGCGTGCCGCTTCACATCTTCTTCCGCTATACCAGCCTGCTGCTCATCATCATCGCCGCCGGCCTGCTCGGGTCGGCGGTCGCGACCCTGCAGGGCACCGGCGTCGGCCTCGGCCCGTCGACGCCGCTCTTCGACATTTCGGGCGTGCTCTCCGATACCAGCGGCGTCGGAGTCTTCCTGCGCGGCCTGTTCGGCTACAACGCAACGCCGACGCCGGCGCAGTTCGCGCTCTGGGCGGTCTATCTCGTCGTCGCGGTAATCCTGTGGAGGCGCGGCTATGCCGCCCGCCCCAAGCCGGCCTGAACACGTCGTCGTCATCGGCGCCGGGCCCGCCGGACTCACCGCCGGATGGGAGCTTGTCCGGGCCGCTGTCCGGGTGTCGGTGCTGGAGAGGCGGCCGAGCCTCGGCGGGCTCGGCGGCACCTCCGCCTTCGAGGGCAGGGCCGGCACCTACCGCTTCGATTTCGGCGGCCACCGCTTCATCACGGCGAACCGTGACCTCATGAATCTGGTCGATTCGCTCCTCGGCGACGACCTGCTGACCGCCGAGCGGCGGAGCGTGATCCGCCTCGGCGGGCGCACCTACGAGTATCCGCTGTCGCTGCCCAACCTGCTCCGCAACGCACCGCCGTCGCTCCTGTCCGGGGCTGTCCGGGATGCTGTCCGCATGACCCTCGCGCGGGGATACAGGAACGACGCGGACGATTTCGCTGGCTGGACGGAATCGCGTTTCGGACCAACGCTTTACCGCACATTTTTCGAGGGCTACACGCGCAAGCTATGGGGGATAGAACCGGCGGCTCTTTCCTCCGACTGGGCCGACCAGCGCATCAGCCTGATGGATCTGCGCGAGGTCGCGCGTCGCCTTTTTCCGGGCGCCGGACAGCAGACCCGGACATACGCCCGCACCTACCGCTACCCGCGCCACGGCTTCGGCGTGATTTTCGAACGGCTTGCGGCGCGCTTCCTGAAAGAGGGCGGCACGATCCGGACCGGTATTGCGGTCACCGGCTTCGCCCGGACAGCAGACGGACAGGTCACGCACGTCGAGACCGACAAGGGCCCGGTTGCCTGCGATGCCGTCGTGTCGACGCTGCCGCTGCCCGATGTCGTGCGCATGACAAACGGCGAGTCCGCCTTGCGTTTTCGCGGACTCCGCTTCCTCAACCTGCCGATGGCGATGGCCGACGTATCGCCATGGACGTGGCAGTACCTGTCCGATCCGGACATGCTCGCGACCCGGCTGCAGGAACCGCGCCGCCGGTCACCGGAAATGGCGCCCCCCGGCATGACCTCGCTGATGCTGGAAATTCCGTGCGATCCCGGCGACGCGATCTGGTGCGCCAGCGACGAATCCCTCTTTGAACGCAGCAGGTTAGACCTCGCGCGCCTCGGCATCGACGCCAGCAAGGCGACCGGTGAAATCTTTGGCGCGCGCGCCGCCAACGCCTACCCTCTGATGACCGTGGGCTATCGCGCGGAGCGCGAGCGCGCCATCGCCCACCTCGCCGGCATCCCCAACCTGGTCCAGGCCGGACGGCAGGGCGCCTTCCGCTACGTCTTCACCGACGCCGCCATGGAGATGGGCCAGATGGCCGCCGCCATGCTTCTCGGCGGTGACGACCGGCGCCGCAGCATCTACGACCATCGCAACGAAAAGACCGTCATCGAGACGGAAAGCATCGCCTGAAAAGGAGACGCCATGTCACGAATCACGTTCGCTTTTTTCGCCCTCTGCCTGATGGCGCTCGGCGCATCGCCGGCCTCTGCCTATTCCTATGCCGCGGCGGGCGCAGAGCCGCTGCTCGACGGCCGCGATGCCCTGTTTTCCGCGGCTGCCAAGGGTGACTGGAGCGCGGCAGCGACGGCGCTCACCGCCATGCAGCCCGATCTCGATTACCTTGAGCAGAACGAGGATCCGGGCATCGCCAAGGCGTTCAGCGATGCGATGGCAGCCAAGGACGCCAAGGCCCTGCAGGCGGCCTTCACCCGCGCCGCGAGCGCCGAAATCGTCCGTCGCCTGAACGGCGCGCGCGACAATCTCGCCGACTACCAGACGGCCAAGGTGCTGGTCGTGAAGGCGCAGCGTTTCTACACGGCGATCGCCGCCGACCTGCCACCGGACAGCAGCACGGCCGTCGCCGATGGGCTGAAGCGGGCGCTCGACGCGCTCGGCAATCCCGGCGTGTTCGGCGTCGGCGCCCGAAAACCCGACCCCGATGCCTTCGCCAAGGCGCGCGCCGACGTCTTCGCCGCGCTCGGCCGGACAGCGTGACGGACAGCGCTGTCCGGATCGCGCGCGGACAGGTCTCGCTCATCCCCGTTGGATGGGCGATCGCACTCGCGGCCTATGGCGCCGAGGCGATCTGGGTCGCGCTCCACCGTCCGGCGATATCCTCGGACGACGCCCTCTTCCTTCTGCACGGACTGACGCGATTCAGCGTCCTCGACTTATCCCCGCAGTTCCCGGGTTATCCCGGCTTCATCGCCATGGGTCGGATGATGCTGCCGGTCGCCGGCGATCCGCTTCACGCACTGGCGATGCTCACCGGAACGATCGCCATCGCGATACCGCCGATGGCAGCGCTCGTAGCCTGGCGGAACTGTGGCAGTGCGGCCGCACTCGCGGCCTTCGCGTTGGCGCTCGCGCAACCACTGGCCCCCGACCTTGGGCTCAGCCTCCTCACGGATGGTTCGGGGATTCTGTTCCTGCTGGTTTTCCTTGCGCTGTTGCCGCGCGCGGGCGAGGCACCGCAGAGCGGCCACTCCTTCCTTGCGGGTATTGCACTTGCCTGGGCGCTCGCCTGCCGGCCCTCCGACACGGTGCTTTTCGCCGGCGCGGCGATCGGCGCGTTCGCCTTGGCGCGGCGGATTGCCGGGCCGGCGATTGTCGGAGCGCTTTTCGTGCTGGTGCCGGTAGTGCTGGCAATCGCCGCGCAGGAGGGTCCGGCCTACGTCAGCGAAGGCGTGCGCTTCATTGGGGGACACGCGACGCTGTGGGGCAACACGCCGTTCGCGGGCCCTGGGCACGGCAACTGGCTGAGTGCGCTCGCGACAATTCCTGGGGGTGTGCCGCTGGCCGTGCTGATCGTTGCTGCGGTCGGCGTGGCGTTGATGCGACTGCGTGGCGCGCCGCCGGCTCTGGCCGCAGCTGTCGTGGCATTCATCGCCTATGCGGTGTGGATCGTCACATTCCAGAACCCCGACCAGCTCCGCCATCTCGCGCCGCTCGCGGTGCTGGGTGGGCTGATCGCCGCAATGCTCATCCGACGCATCGAACTAGCCAGACCTGCAATCACCGCCTTGCTGGCGCTCGAGGTGTGGTGCCTTGCGGCCACCACGCAGTTCGATGCGTATGCTCTGCCCCCACTCAGTGCCGCGACCGAATGGCTGGAGGCACAATCGGCAGCCCCGACCGTGGCGACCAACCTCGGCGTGGAAGCACTACGCCGTGCGCTCCCACACACGCGTGTTTATGACTCGTACTACGCTGGCGACGCCGCGCTTGGGCTCGCGACAGCAGCCGGACCGGCCTACCGCCTGACGACGACGCCGCTGGCCGCGCGCCCGCCAGACGTGACCTTCGCCGGGCGCTTTTCGGGAGAGCCCACCCTGTTGCTCTACCGCGTGAATTGAGCGGCTCACAGGGCGTCATGAACCTGTTACCGGGGCGTCATACCTGATCCGCCAGCTATCGCGGCTCGGGGGATTCCTTGGCGTACGATCTGGCGATTGTCGGGGCAGGAATCTGCGGGCTTGCGCATGCCTACTCTGCCGCGCGGCTCGGCAAATCCGTTGTGGTGATCGACCGCGACGCGCAGGCGAATGGCGCATCTGTGCGGAATTTCGGCTTTGTCACGGTCACCGGACAGCAGGCCGGACAGGGTTGGCACCGCGCCATGCGGTCGCGCGAGATATGGGTGGAAGTGGCCCCGCAGGCCGGAATAGGCATCGTGCACCGCGGGCTGGTGGTCGCCGGACAGCGGCCGGAGGCCCGTGCCGTGCTGGAAGCATTCCGCGACAGCGAGATGGGCGAGGACTGCGAGCTGGTCTACGGCGCCGCCGTGCGTTCGCGCTTTCCATTTCTCGGCGAGGTAAGCGCCGCGCTGGTCAGCCCGCACGAACTTCGTGTCGAGTCGCGGATCGCCATCCCGCAACTCGCCGCGTGGCTGGCCGAACGATGGGACGTCACTTTCGTCCGCGGCGCAACGGTGCATGAGGTGCGGCCGCCCGCGATTGTCACATCGCGCGGCGTAATCGAGGCGGAGACAGCCATCGTCTGCCCGGGCGACGACTTCACGGGGCTCTTCGCCGAACGGCTCGCCATGTACGGCCTGCTGCGCTGCAAGCTGCACATGATGCGGCTGGCCGCGCCCGCAACGCCGCTTCCCTGCGGCGTGATGTCGGACCTCGGACTGGTGCGCTACCTCGGCTATGCCGAATTGCCGGAAGCGGCGGCGCTGAGGCGGCGGCTGGACGCCGAGCAGGGCGAGCATCTCGCCAACGGGGTGCACCTCATCGTTGTCGGCAGCGCCGACGGATCGCTGGTCGTCGGCGACTCGCACCACTACGCCGCCACCCCCGACCCCTTCGCGCCGGAGGCGGTCGACGAACTCATACTCGATGAATTTCGAGCCGTGCTGCCGGGCTGGACGGACCTGGCCATCGTGGAGCGCTGGACCGGCACCTATGCGTCGGCGAGCGACCGGCTCGCACTGATCGACCGGCCTTCGGATTCGGTGCGGCTGGTGCTCATCACCAGCGGCACAGGCGCCAGCACGTCGTTCGCGATCGGCGAAGAAGTCATCGGCGAGCTCTACGGAGCAGGAGCGAAAGCAGCATGATTGCGTTGCGGCATCTGAAGGCGGTGGTCTTCGACTGGGCGGGCACGGTGGTCGACCATGGCTCGCTCGGCCCGATGGGCGTGTTCGTCGAAGCGTTCGGCGAGTTCGGCGTCACGATCACCATTGCCGAGGCGCGCAGGCCGATGGGCATTGCCAAGCGACCGCACGTGGCGGCGCTGCTGGCCATGCCGCGCATCGCGGCCGAGTGGCGCAAGGTTCACGGGCGCGAGCCGACCGAAGCCGACATCGACGCCGTCTACGCCGTGTTCGTGCCGAAGAACATCGCCGTCGCCTCGCGCTACGCCGATCTCATTCCCGGCGCGGCCGATGCCGCGAAGGCGCTGCGCGATGCCGGCCTGAAG
>DASZQY010000346.1:0-5163 GCA_035549395.1 Bauldia sp. | reverse complement strand
CAAAGGAGGAGTCCCGCCGCGAGATCGCCGCCGCCGTGAAGCCAACCAACGACGACGGCAACGCCGGACGCGACCGCCAGCCCGTCGACGCGATCCATCAGCCCGCCATGTCCGGGCACGAGGTTGCTGGCATCCTTGGCGCCGAACCGGCGCTTCACCCATGACTCAAACAGGTCGCCGATCTGCGACGCAGCAGACAGCAGAACGCAGATCAGCACGAGGATCGGGCTGATCCGCACCCCTGCGAGCAGGGCTACAACCACACCGACGATGATGCCGACAAGCAGGCCGCCAATGGCGCCGGCCCAGGTCTTCTTTGGCGACACGGCAGGCAGCAGCTTCGGGCCGCCAATCGCCCTGCCGGCGAAGAAGGCGCCGGTATCCGTCGCCCACACTACCGCCAGCACGATCAGCACGGCTGGCAACCCCAGCTCCGTCAGGCGCATCAGCATCAGCCCGACGCCGAGCATCGCCGCGTAGAGCAGCCCGACCGGCCGCCACGTGTTGAGGGTCGCCGCGGCGACCACGATGCCGGCCGCCAAGACCGTGAGTCCGATCCATTCGGCGCCGGCCGCGATCGCCAGGATGGCGGCGATCAGGGTCAGGGTGAACACCACACCCGGCCAGAACGAACGCTCCGTCAGCGTGCTCCACTCGAAGTGGAAGACCGAGGCGACGACGATCAGCACGACGGCAGTAGCCCACCCGCCGACGAATGCGCCGGCAAGCGCAAAAGCGGCGAGAACGGCGGCGGAGATGGCGCGGGCAGTGAGTTCGCCGATGTCGAAAGGCCGCCGCGGGCGACCCTCGCCGGCGGCGGCGGCAGTCATGCGCCGCGTCCGCCATAGCGGCGCGAGCGCCCGCTGAACTCGGCGATCGCGGCACGCAACGGTTCGCGTCCGAAATCTGGCCAGAACATCGGAACGAAGACGAATTCCGCGTAGGCCGATTGCCAGAGCAGGAAATTGCTGAGCCGCTGTTCGCCGCTCGTGCGGATGACGAGATCGGGATCAGGGAAGCGTCCGGTGTCGAGCGTCTCGCTGATCATCGCCTCGTCGATCTTCGACGGATCGAGACTCCCGGCCAGGACTTCGCGCGCCAGCCGGCGAACCGCGCGGGCAATCTCGTCGCGGGCGCCGTAGTTGAAAGCGAAGATCAGCTCGAGCGTGCGGTTGCCGGCCGTGAGCGCCTCGGCCTCCTCGATCATCGAGAGAATGTCGGCCGGCAGTCCTTCGCGCTTGCCGATCACCGTGATGCGCACGCCGCTGGCATGCAGGTCGGCGACATCGCGCTGGATGTAGCGACGGAACAGGCCGAACAGGAAGTCGACTTCCTCGACCGGACGCGACCAGTTCTCCGAGGAGAACGAGAACAGCGTCAGGTGGCGGATGCCGAGGTCGATCGCGCCGCGGACAGTCTGGCGTACCGCCTCGACCCCGCGGCGATGGCCCTCGCTGCGCGGCAGTCCACGCGCTTTCGCCCAGCGGCCGTTGCCATCCATGATGATGGCGACATGGCGCGGGAGGGCGGCATTCCCGCCCGTCGCTTCCAGTGCCTTCGGATCGGCCAGAACAGCCATGGATTTGGACGCTCGCTTCCTCGTGCTCAGACCTGCGTGATTTCGCCTTCCTTGGCGGAAAGGATCGCGTCGATCTCGGAGATGGTGTCGTCGGTCATTTTCTGGATCTGGTCGGTCAGCTTGCGCTGCTGATCTTCGCTGACGCCGCTCTTCGCTTCTTTCTTGAGAAGATCGTGGCCGTCGCGGCGCACGTGGCGGACCGCGACGCGGGCCTGCTCGGCGTACTTGTGGGCAATCTTCACCAGCTCCTGACGACGATCCGCAGTCAGGTCGGGGATCGGGATGCGCAGCAGCGTGCCATCCATGATCGGGTTCAGGCCGAGGTTTGCCTCGCGGATGGCGCGGTCGACGGCGCTCACCAGCGCGCGGTCCCAAACCTGGACGGAAAGCATCCGCGGCTCAGGCACGCTGACGGAGGCGACCTGGTTCAGAGGCATGGACGAGCCGTAGGCATCGACATGGATCGGTTCCAGCAGGCTGGACGAGGCGCGCCCGGTGCGCAGGCCCGAAAGCTCGGTGCGCAAAGCTGCCACCGCACCCTGCATGCGCCGCTTCAGTTCGCCGGTATCCATTGTTTCCCCTGCCGATGAATCAAATACTTACGAGGGTTCTGGACATATCCAAGGCACCGCGCCGCTTTTCTGTCAGGTCGCGGAAACGATGGTCGCCCTGCCCTTGCCTTTGAGGATATCAACGAAAGCGCCCGGCTGCAGGATCGAAAATACCACCAGCGGAATGCCGTTATCGCGGGCGAGAGCCACCGCTCCGACGTCCATGACCTGCAGCCCCTGCTTGACCACGCTGTCGTAGGTCAGGGTTTCGTAGCGTTTGGCGTTCTTGTCCTTCTTCGGATCGGCGGAATACACGCCGTCGACCTGAGTGCCCTTGAACAACGCATCACAGCCCATTTCGGCCGCCCGGAGGGCCGCGCCGGAGTCCGTGGTTACGAAAGGATTGCCGGTGCCGGCGGCAAACAAGACGACGTCGCCGGATTCAAAGGCCGCCTCGGCGTTGCGCTGGTTGAAGGTCTCGCAGATCGCCGGCATGGCGAGCGCCGAGAAGATGCGGGTCGGAATGCCGAGTGCGCCCAGCTTCTGCTGCAGTGCAATCGAGTTCAGGACGGTGGCGAGCATACCCATCTGATCGCCGGCCACGCGATTGCCGCCGGCCTTCTGGATGCTCATTCCGCGGTAGATGTTACCGCCGCCCGTGACGACGCCGATCTTGACCCCGAGCCGCGCCCCTTCGGCGATCTCTCCGGCGATGCGCGTCAGCACCGTGTCATCGATGCCGAAGGTCTGATTGCCGAGAAGCGCTTCGCCCGAAACCTTGAGGAGGACCCTCTTGTAGCGAAGCGGCGCTTTCATCGGTCCGACTCGTGCTGCGAAACGACCCTTCGGATACACGAAGGCCCCGGCAGTGTCACGGCCGGGGCCTTGGTTTTCTAGTGCTTGGGCGTGGTCGGCGGCGTGCCCGCAGCGGCAGCGACTTCGGCGGCGAAGTCACTCTCGCCCTTCTCGACACCCTCGCCGAGCCGGAAGCAGATGAACTCAGTCACCTTGACCGGTGCTCCGACTTCCTTCTCGGCATCCTTCACGGCCTGCTCGACGGTCTTGTCAGTGTCCACGACGAAGGCCTGTGAGAGCAGCACGACTTCCTCGTAGAACTTGCGCATGCGGCCTTCGACCATCTTCTCGATGACCGCCGCCGGCTTGCCGGACTCACGCGCCTGTTCGGAGAACACCGCCTTCTCGCGGCTGACCACGGCGGGGTCGAGCTCGCTCGTGCGAACCGCCAGCGGACCAGCCGCCGCGACGTGCATGGCGATCTGCCGGCCGATCTGCGCCAGCTTCTCGGCATTGCCGGCCGACTCCAATCCGACGATCACGCCGATCTTGCCCAGGCCCGGCGCGATTGCGCTGTGCACATAGGTTGCGACGCCACCCTGGCCGACCTTGAGCGAAGCCGAACGGCGGAGCGAGATGTTCTCCCCGATCGTGGCGATAGCCGCCTGGATCGCGTCGGACACTTTCGTTCCACCGGCAAGCTTGGCATCCATGATCGCCGCCAGCGCTCCGTTGGTTCCCACGGCCGCCTGGGCGATACCCGAGGCGAGTTGCTGGAAGTCCGGGTTGCGGGCGACGAAATCGGTCTCGGAGTTGAGCTCGATCATCACCGCGTGCGGCCCCTGCGAGGCGACCGCGATCAGCCCTTCGGCAGCGACGCGGCTGGCCTTCTTGGCGGCGCGCGAAAGGCCCTTGGCGCGCAGCCAGTCGATCGCCGCCTCGATGTCACCGTTGGTCTCGGTGAGCGCCGCCTTGCAGTCCATCATCCCTGCGCCGGTCTTCTCGCGCAGGTCCTTCACCATGGTCGCGGAAATCGCCATGTCAGTCGTCCTTGTCTCGAGTTGACGGCTCGCTTAGCCGGCAGCGAGCGTCCGTGCCTGGCCGACCCAGTCGTCGCGGGAGACGCGACCCTTGTAGTTAAGGGCGTCGTCCACCTTGGTCACTTCCTCGTCGGTCAGCGCCGCAATCTGGTCATAGCGTGTGATGCCCAGCGCATTGAGCTTGCGCTCAAGCGTCGGTCCGACACCCTCGATCTTCTTGAGGTCGTCGGCCTTGCCCGCCGGCGCGGTGAACAGCGGCGTGACCGGAGCAGAAGCGCGCCGGCTGCGTGCCCGTTCCGGACCCGCCTTCGGCTCGACCTTCTCGGCATCCGACATATCGGCATCGCCGCCGTTGGCTTCAAGAATGGCCGGCTCGTGGACTTCCTCGCTGGCGCCGACGTCGATGCCGGCCTCGCCCTGGGCGCGCCCAATGCCGTCGATCGCAGCCTTGGCGATCAGATCGCAATAGAGCGTGATCGCGCGACCGGCGTCGTCGTTGCCCGGGATCGGATACGTGATGTGGTCCGGATCGCAGTTGGAATCGATGATCGCCGCCACCGGAATGTTGAGACGGTTCGCCTCTTCGATGGCAATCTTCTCTTTGTTCGTGTCGATGACGAAGATCAGGTCGGGGACGCCGCCCATGTCCTTGATCCCGCCCAGCGCCTTCTCGAGCTTGTCCTTCTCGCGCGTCAGCGTGAGCAGCTCTTTCTTGGTCAGGCCCTGGCCCTCGCCGCCGAGCAGCCCCTCGAGCTCACGCAGACGCTGGATCGACTTGGAGATCGTCTTCCAGTTGGTGAGCATGCCGCCGAGCCAGCGCGCGTTGACGTAATACTGCGCGCTGCGCTTGGCCGCCGTCATCAGCGGCTCGGCCGCCTGGCGCTTGGTGCCGACGAACAGCACACGGCCGCCACCGGCAACCGCGTCGCTCACCGCCTGCAGCGCGCGATGCAGCATCGGCACGGTCTGCGCGAGGTCGATGATATGGATGTTGTTGCGGACGCCGTAGATGTACGGCGCCATCTTGGGGTTCCAGCGATGCTTCTGGTGGCCGAAGTGAACGCCAGCCTCAAGCAGCTGACGCATGGAAAAATCGGGCAGTGCCATGACTACCTTGCTCCTTTACCGGTTCTGTCCGCCGCGGGAGTGAGCCCCGAAGGGCACCGGAAGGACCGTTCGCCCGGCTGAAACCGTAGCG
>DASZQY010000345.1:0-6333 GCA_035549395.1 Bauldia sp. | reverse complement strand
CACGACCTCGAGCCCGAGCCAGTGGGCCGCCAGAGCCCCCTCTTTTGGCGACATTTCGCCGGTCAGCATACGGCCTGGCATAGGGTTGCGATGCAGGATCTCCTGGGGGTTGGCGATGCCGACACACCCGATCGTCGGCTGGTAGAGCTCGGCCTGCAGCTTCATGTCAGAGAAGATGGCCGTGTCGCCGTAGTGATAAAATCGAACCCCTTCGTCCGGATAGATGACAAAGGCCATCGGAACTCCAGAGGCGAACGTGCCGTCCGGCATCGCGATCTGCGACCAGTGGTGACACTCCACCGGCTGAACCTCGAACCCCGCAACCTCGACGCGGATGCCCCAGGTCGTCGCGCGAATCTGCTTTGCCGGCACGCCCTTGGCGACGAGATACGCCTTGACCTCGCCGCCACAGACAACCGGGCAACCGTAGTGTTTGGCAATCAGCTCGGTGTCGCCGAGATGATCGAACGCCGCGTGCGAGACCACCACGAGATCGACACGTGAGAAGGAGTCGTGCTTTACCGGCGATCCCGGATTCTCATTCAGGAATGGATCGACAAGAATGACGCGACCGTCGCGCGCCGTGATCTCATAAGCGGCGACACCGAGGAAACGGATGCGGGTATTGGCGGCAAGCGTCATGATGCTCACTTGGGGCGCGAAGGTTGAGTGAGAGCGGACCGCGCCACAAGGGCGCGGTCCTCAGGGACTTATTCCTTGGGAAGACCTGCCAGCATCTTGTCGACCGAGTCCTTGGTGACGACGAGAACGCCGGTGTCCACGTTCACCGGTATCGGTGTCCCGGCGAAGCCAGTCATGCCGTTGGTGGTCAGGCCGTTGTGATTGAAGTCGTACAACAGCTTGATCGCGTAGTAGGTGAAGAGCTCGCGATTCTGAACAATGATGGCATTAACTGACCCATCCTTCAGGGTCTTGAAAAAGTCAGGCGTCGCTTCCATCGCGGTGACGACGACCTTGCCCGCCATCCCCGCTTCGGTCAGCGCTTGAACGATGCCGATACCCGACTCAGCATCGAAGCCGGCGATCGCGCCGATGTCGGGGTGCGCGGCGATGAGCGAGGCTGTCACGGTTGCTGCTTTGGACGAGTCGCCGCCGTCATCTTCGTTGGCGACGAGTTGGTACTTGTCGCCGAATTGCTTGAAGTAGTCGGTGAAGCCCTTGACGGCGTGCTGCATGTTGTCGGCATCGATGATCGACATCATCGCGACCTTGCCGCCATTGGGCAGATTGGCCACGATCGCTTTCGCCTGCTCGCGCCCGATCGTCTCCCAGTTGGTCCCGATGAACGACAGGCGCTTCGAGTTGGGAAGGTCGGCGTCATCTGCCACCGCCGGCACGCCGAGATCGATGCACTTGTCCAGCGATGCGGCCAGCGACGGATCCCAACCGACGATGCTGACGCCGGCAGGCTTCTGCGCGCAAACCTCGTCGATCGCGGCGACGAAGGCGGCGAGGTCAATGTTGGCGGGGCCCGCGACGCGAACGTTGATGCCCAGCTCGTCGGCCACGCGCTTCATGCCGCGATAGTCGGACCGGACGAACAGCGGCAGCGTCGAGTCCTGCGAGATCCAGTAGTAAGTTTCCTTGGCGTTGGCGGGCCCGAAACTGGTTTCGGCAGCGCCTGCAAGTCCCGTCAGCCCGAGCGTCGCGGTGACGCCCGCCAGAGCGATTGCAGAAATCCACTTCATTACTTGTTCCTCCACTTCGATCTTTTCTGTTTGCAGCCGTGAGCGAGCGGGCTGGCTGCTTCAGCCCCGATGTGTCTGCTTGAATCGGTCGAGTGAGACCGCCAGAAGCAGCACAAATCCGACAATGATGTTCTGCCAAAAGACGCCGACGCCGTTGATGATGAGCGCGTTCTGGACGAGCGCTATCAGCATGACCCCCAGCACGCCGCCGATGATCGACCCCTCGCCGCCGCGCAGGCTCGCGCCGCCGAGGACGGCAGCGGTGATGACGGAGAGTTCGACGCCCGTGCCGGCGGAAATGACGGCCGAATTCAGGCGCGCGGCGGCGAGAACCCCGGCCAGCCCGGCGAGCGCACCCATGATCACGAACCCGACGAGGGTCAGCCGGCCGACGCGGATGCCGGAGAGCTGCGCGGCGCGGGCGTTGCCGCCGATGAAGTAGTACTGTCGGAAGAAGCGCGTCTTGGCGACCGCCCACCAACCGACGAGGACGACCACTAGGGCGACCCAAAAGGGCGACTGAAGGCCGAAGTAGACGGACTGGCCGTAGGCCTTGAAGCTGTCGCCGATCGACATGATGCCGGTGCCGGAGATGAGCTGCGTGCCGCCCCGGTAGATCGCCATCGTCGCAAGCGTGGTGATCAACGCATTGATCTGAACACGCGTTACGATGAAGCCATTGACGAGACCGGCGACGGCGCCCGTCGCGATGCCGACAAGAAACGAGGCCAGCGGCGGCAAACCCCACCACACCGACGCCACCGCCGCCATCACGCCCGAAAGGGCCAGCGTCGAGCCAATCGAAAGATCGAAGGCTCCGCCGATCATCAGCAGCATCATGCCGGTGACGAGGATGCTGTTCTGCGCCGCGTTCAGCAGCACTGCCGAGAAGTTGTATTTTGTCGGAAAGTTGTCGGGATAGACAATAGTCATCCCCGCGCCCAGCAGCAGGATCAGCACCAGCAGCGTCAGCTCACGAGAGTTGGCGAAGAAACGCAGCACCGTGAGCGGACGACCGAACGCCGGACGGGCAACCTCCGCCTTCGGCGGCGAACTGCTCTTTTCGATGGCGACCTCGTTCATGCTTCCTCCCATGCAGTCGCCGTTTGGCGCGTCGCGAGCCGCAATATTTCCTCCTCGGTCGCCCGTTCTCCGTTGAGCTCGCCGACTGTGCGGCCACCGGCCATGACCACGATGCGGTCGGCCAGGGTCAGGA
The DNA here is from genome assembly GCA_035549395.1 of Bauldia sp. GTDB lineage: Bacteria > Pseudomonadota > Alphaproteobacteria > Rhizobiales > Kaistiaceae > DASZQY01. The sequence goes on along the minus strand of DASZQY010000345.1, from coordinate 3,408 downwards.
CCTCCGGCAGGTCGGAAGACACCACGAGGATCGCCAGGCGCCGTGCCTTCAGCTCACCCAGGATGCGGTAGATCTCGGCCCGCGCACCGACGTCGACGCCGCGCGTCGGCTCATCGACGATGAGCACGTCGGGGTCAGGCGCCAGCCACTTGGCCAGCAGCGCCTTTTGCTGATTGCCGCCCGAAAGGTTACCGAGTATCTGCCGGGGCGACGGCGTGGCGATCTTCAATTCGCGAATGAAGCGATTGGCGAGGTCGGTGCACGCCTCATCCGACACGACACCGTAGCGGGTCACCTTGTCGAGGACGGCGACGGAGATGTTGTCGGCGACACTGCGCCCGAGAAAGAGGCCAGCCTCCTTCCGATCTTCCGGCATCATGCCGATGCCGGCATGAATCGCCTCCGACGGATCGCGATAGCTGACGGGTCGCCCCTTGTGACGGATAACGCCCGATGTTGTCGGTCTAACTCCGAAGATCGCTTCGCACGTCTCCGACCGCCCTGATCCAATCAGCCCGGCAAGGCACACGATCTCACCGGCGCGCACGCGGAACGTCGCATCATGCACGAAAGGTGGTGCGGAGAGATGTTCGACCTCCAACAACGTATCGCCGGGCACGGCGGCTGGACCGCGGGCAAACAGAACGTCGCGCCCGACCATCAGGCGAATGAGTTCGTCTTCCGTGGTGTCCTTGACCAGGCGCGTTCCTGTGACCCGCCCGTCCTTCAGCACGGTGACGTTGTCACAAAGCTCGAATATTTCGGCGAGGCGATGCGAAATGTAGATAACCGCGACCCCGGTTTGACGCAGCCGGCGCACCAGACCGAACAATCTCGCAGTCTCTGCCTGAGTCAGGGCCGCAGTCGGCTCGTCGAGAATGAGAAGCTTCAGTTCGCGGGACAGAACCTTGGCGATCTCAACCACCTGGGCTTGCGCGGTCGACAAGTGGCGCACTGCCGTGGCGGGATCGAGTTCGGTCCCAAGATCGGCCATCAACGAAGAAGCCCGGCGATGCATTTCACGGCGGTCGACCATACCGAACGCACCGGTCGGCTGCCGCCCTGCGAAGATGTTCTCGGCAATGGACAGTTGGGGCACCAGCGAGCCTTCCTGGTGCACGATCGCGATGCCGAGTTCGCCAGCCGTTGCCTCGTCCAAGTCGTGGACAGGCCGCCCGTCCATGCGAATCTCGGCGGCGTCCGGGCGATAAACGCCCCCGATGATCTTACCGAGAGTCGACTTGCCGGCGCCGTTCTCTCCAAGCAGCGCGTGTATCTCTCCCGGCATCACCGACAGCGACACCGCATTCAACGCCTGCACGCCGGGGAACGATTTGGAGCATGCGGTGACGTCGAGACGTGGCGTTGTCCCGTGGCCGGCACCGGGATTTGGTGTGGCGGCGTCGGTCATTGCGCGGTCGATCCGCCGTCGACCAGCATCGGTGCGCCGGTGACGTAACGCGATTCGTCAGAAGCCAAATAAACCGCCGCGAGCGCAATATCGTCCGGCGAGCCAATACCAAGAGGGTGCATTGCCAGCACCATGCTGTGGATCGCTTGTGGATCGCTCTGTTGGGCCAGGAAGCGGCGGTAGAGCGGCGTGTCGATGGTCCCTGGGCAGAGCGCGTTGACGCGTATGCCCTCACTCGCATGCCGAACGGCGAGACAGCGGCTGAGGTGCACGACGGCTGCCTTCGAAGCGCAGTAAGCCGGATGCATCGGCAGGCCGATGAAGGCGGATTCGCTGGCGATGTTGATCATCGAGCCGCCGCCGGCCGCACGCATGCGCGGCAACACCTCCCGGCCGAGCGCGTAGATGGATTTCACGTTGACGGCGAAAGTGAGGTCCCAGTCTCGTTCTGATATTTCCTCGAGGCCACCCGTGATCGCGACGCCGGCGTTGTTAACGAGAACGTCGGGGGTGCCGAATCGTTTCTCGACCTGCACAACCGCGTCGGCGCAGGCCGACTGAGCGGTCACGTCGCAGGCGACGAACATCGCCCGCTCTCCGATCTCTGCGGCAATCGACTCTCCCTGATGACGCTGGCCCGGCAGATCGACGATCGCCACGCTGGCGCCTTCCGAGGCGAATCGGCGCGCGCAGGCTCCGCCGATGGCACCGGCGCCGCCTGTCACGATTGCGATCTTTCCGGCAAGGCGCTGAGCCACGACTGCTACGCCTTCGCTTCGCCGAGGTAGGCTTCTTCCATGCTCTTCACCAGCCAGACCATGGATTCATTCATCGGCGTGGCGACGCCATGGCGACGTCCGGCCTCGACGATGGCGCCGTTAATGACGTCGATTTCAGTGCGCCGGCGCGCCTCCCGGTCTTGCAGCATCGAGGCTTTGGCACCGACCGCCTTCTCCAAGACTCCGGTAATTGCCGACCACCGTTCGCCAGCGTCGAGCTTGATGCCCTGCACGGCGGCGACCGCCACTACCTCGCCGAGCAGAGCCTGCATCAGCGAACGCGTGCCGGCGTGCTGACCTAGCTGGTTGGCAAAGAACCCCAGCAGCGCCCCGGTGGGCAGCGTGCAGACGTTGAGCGCAAGCTTCTTCCAGACCTCGTCCAGGATCGCCGGCGAAAGGCGCACCTCGAAGCCGGCGCGCTGCAGCGCGTTGCCCGCATCTTCCAACCGCGCAGTTGTCGCACCGCCAAGTTCGCCGATGTACGTTGGGCCAAGACCGGGATGCCGGATGTGGCCGGGAGCAACCAGCGTAGCCGAGTGATAGGTGAGGCCCACCATGACGCGCGCGCTGCCAACGACGGCCCCAATCGTATCGGCATTCCCCCAACCGTTTTGCAGCGAGAGCACCGCGGTCTGCGGACCGAACATGGGCAGCGCAGCGCGGATAGCGTCCGCAGTGTGGTAACACTTGACGAAGTTCAAAATGAGATCGACGGGGCCGACTTCCGCCGGTGTCGAGGACGCCTTGACGTGGGCGATGCGGACCGTGCCGTCCTTTTCCTCGATCTTCAGACCCGATGCAGTGATCGCATCGATGGCGGCCTTTGAAACGTCAATCAATACGACTTCTTCGCCGACGAGCGCGAGCGAGCCGCCAAACAGCCCGCCCATCGCCCCGCCGCCACCAAGTACCGCAATCCTCATGACAGGCCGACCCAGCCGGCGCTAGCAGTCGAGGCGGACAAGGACTCTGGCACCGCCGCCTTTCTCAACACGGAATCAATGCAGTGCACGCGCAAGGACGTCCCTCCCCCATCGGCTTCTTCCCGAGCCGCTTGTTTATTAGCCGACGCGAGGGTAGATTATGGCATACTAGGTGTCAAGCATGATGGCATGATAGGTCTATGAACGAGACACAACTCATTGATCGTCGGAAGCTTTTTGAGCAGGTGGCGGCCCATCTTGAGCGGGAGATTCTTGAGGGAAAGCTGAAACCCGG
>DASZQY010000344.1:0-3751 GCA_035549395.1 Bauldia sp. | reverse complement strand
CGTCCAGGTGGGTTTTGTCCGTCCATGCGCATTGCTAACGTCGAGGCCCTTCATCTCTCGATTCCGGTTGTTCGGGAGGTAGCGGACGGCACGCAGGACGTTCTTCTGGTCAGGGTCACGACGGATGAAGGCATCGTCGGTCTCGGCGAGGTCGTCTCGTCGTCCTACATCGGCCGCGCCATCATCGAAGCACCGAAGTCGGCGCCCCGGCGGCATGGTCTGGCCGCCGTCCTGATCGGCAAGGATCCGCTCGATCCGGTCGCCCGTTGGCACGACATGTACGAGGCGAGCCGCTGGTACGGCCGAGCCGGTGCTGCGCTGCATGTGATCAGCGGCATCGACACCGCCCTTTGGGACATCGTCGGCAGGGCACAGGGCAAATCTGTCGCCGACGTCTGGGGCCGCAAGCGCGACAAGGTGCGCGCCTACGCCAGCGTGCTTTTCCCCGAGACCGCGGCGGAAGCGGCGGCGCTGACCGAAAGGATGCTCGCCAAGGGCGTCACGGCCATCAAGTACGGCTGGGGACCGTTCGGCCGCGAGCGCGCCCGTGATCTCGCGCTCATGACGGCGATCCGCAGAACGGCCGGCGACGACGTCGAGATCATGGTCGATGCCGGCCGCATATGGGATGCCGCAACCGCCATTGACCGTGGCAACGAGCTGTTCGAGCGGTTCAACATTACGTGGCTCGAGGAGCCGCTGCATGACGAGGACTTCGACGGCTACCGGGTTCTCGCCGCAGCGGCGAAGGGACGGATTGCCGGCGGCGAGGCGGAGGACACCTTCGCCGCCTTCGCAAAGCTGCTCGACAACGGCGTCCATGTCGTCCAGCCGGATGTCGGCCGCGCCGGCGGATTGACCATCTGCCGTCGCGTGTCGGAAGCGGCTGCGGCGCACAAGGCGTGGGCGGTGCCCCACTGCTTCGGCACCGGCGTCAATCTGGTTGCCTCCATCCAATGGATGGGCGCGGCGGCGGACGCGCCATTCAACGAATATCCGTTCACCGATTCGCCGCTGCGAAACGAATTGATCGCCGGCGTCCCCGATCCCGTCGACGGGATGATCCCCATTCCCGATGCTCCCGGACTGGGGATCGAGCTGAATGAATCTGTTGTTCAACGATATAGGGTGGCGTGACGCTGGTCGCGCTAGTCGAGCTTATGACGCGGTCCATGCCGGAAATCACCAGAGACGTCTCGACGCTTTACCGCTACGTCGATCACACTTGGCCCGAGATCGGCGAGGCCGCCGCGCTCAACAAGGTCGTGATCCTGCCGACCGGCTCGGTCGAGGATCACGGCTACCATCTGCCCCTCGACATGGATCACCAGGTCGAAAAGATCTGCCTGGAAGCCGGCCGCCGGCGGCCCGATCTCTTTCTGATCGCGCCGCTCGTGCCTTATGGCTTCAACCTCCATCACATGGATTTTCCGGGAACGGTCCACGTCACCTCGGCGCATTTCATCGGGTACGTTTCCGACATCTGCAAAAGCTTTGCCCATCACGGCTTCAACAAGATCCTGATCGTCAACGGTCACGGCTCGAACATGCCGAACCTCGACCTCGCCGCGCGCAAGACCGTGCTGGAGAGTGACGCCCATTGCGCCGTTGTCATGTGGACCAGCCTGTGCGCGAAAACGTTCGGCGAAATCCGCCAGACGCCCTGGCCCGGCTCCAGCCATGCCGAAGAAATCGAGACCTCCCTCTATCTCCACATCGACGAGTCGCGCGTGCAGATGGACAAGGCGGTGAAAGAGATTCCGGAGCAGTGGACGAAGTCGCCGTTTTTCTATCGCGACCTGCAAAAGGGGTCGCCCGTCTCCTTCATGGATTGGTGGTCGCGATGGAACGAGAGCGGCGTCGCCGGCGATGCGTCGGTCGCGACCAAGGAGACGGGTCGAATTCTTTGGGAGGACACGATCAAGAACCTCACCGCGATGTGCGAGGAGTATCGCAAGATGCCGATCCGCAAGAGGATCGACTACCACACGCATGACAAGGGTCACGCCGACCTGGAGTTCTGATGAACAAGCGGCGTGAGGCGCCGAAACCAGAATGAATCGGTCCACCGCGCATGATTCCTGAAAGCCGACCGCTGCGCATGGCGATGCTTCTGCGGGACGACAACGTCTTCCATCAGCAATGCCCGCGCTCCTACCTGGCGGGAACAGCGGAGCGTCACGGCGTGCACCTGACGGTTGTCGGCGCGCCGGATGCGCTGCCGGGTGCGCTCGCCGATGCCGACATCTTCGTCGGAAGCGAGACCCCGCCGGATGTGCTGGCGATGGCGCCCGGGCTTGCGTGGATTCATGCGATCGCCGCGGGGGTCGAAAAAGTCATGGTGCCGGCGATCCGCGATTCCAACGTTCGCGTCACCAACAGCGCCGGAACCATGGCGCCCGAGGTCGCCGAGCACGCTCTGGCGCTGACCTTGGCGCTCACCCGGCGGATCGACCGCGTCGTCGTTGCCCAGCGCGGTCACGAATGGGCGCCGATCCGGCGCGACCATCCGCCGATCAGCCTTGGCGATTTGCTCGTCGGCATCGTCGGCTACGGCCGCATCGGCCGCGCCATCGCCGCCCGCGCCGGCGCGTTCGGCGCGCGCGTGATCGGCTTGCGCCGGCTGCCGGCCGAGCCGGATGGGCATGCCGAGCAGATTCTTGGCCGCGATGGATTGGTCGAGCTGCTTTCCCGCGCCGACGTCGTCATGGCGGCACTGCCCGACGTCCCCGATGCGCACGGCATGTTTGGCGCAAGAGCCTTTCAGGTGATGAAGCCAACCGCGTATTTCATCAACGTCGGGCGCGGCGCCGTTGTCGATGAGATCGCGCTCGCGCGAGCCTTGGGCAACGGGTTGATCGCCGGTGCCGCCTGCGACGTCTTCCGCGAGGAGCCACTTCCCGCCGACAGCCCGCTCTGGGATGCGCCGAACTTCATCATGTCGCCGCATCTCGCCGGCGGTTCGCAGCACGTGTGGAAGCGGGTCATCGACCTTCTCTTCGACAACGTCGAGCGCTGGCGCCGCGGCGCGCCGCTGTTGAACGAAGTCGACAAGGCCTCGGGATACTGACGGGCGGACCGGATAATGACCCACACGATCATCAAGACCACCGGGGCGCCAGGGCCGAAGCGTCACTTCTCCCAAGGCAGCCGCCACGGGCCGTTGATCTTCACGTCTGGCCAGGGCCCGGTTGACCCGGCGACCGGAACGATCGTCACGAGCGATATTGCCGAACAGACCCGCCAGACGCTCGCCAACCTCGCGGCCATCCTCGCTGCCGAGGGCAGCTCGCTCGCCCATGCGCTGAAGGTCAACGTCTACCTCAGGCGCATGGAAGACATCGCCAAGGTCGATGAAGTCTTCCGCGAGATGTTCCCCGGCGAACCTCCGCCCCGGACCGCGATCGGCGCTGCTTTGGGATCACCCGGCTCGCCTGACCGGCCGGGGATGGACATCGAAATCGACCTCGTCGCCTACGTCCCGGTTCGCGACGAATGACCGGGCTGCCCGCTTCCCGTGACTGGCCACCGCCCGGCCCTTGCGGATGGAGGAGAGCGTGAAGACAACCCCCGTCACCCCCAACGACCTTGCCCGATCGGTGATAGCCGTCCCGCCGCTCGCCCGGCGAGCCGACCTGGCCATCAACGACGAAGCGAACCGCGCGCTGGTCGCGCACATGAAGGCCGGCGGTGTCGGCACGTTCCTCTACGGCGGCAATGCCAACTTCTACAACATCGGCCTGTACGAGTA
>DASZQY010000343.1:0-19814 GCA_035549395.1 Bauldia sp. | reverse complement strand
CCGGCCGGTCGATTCCGCGCCCTACCTGCGGATCCGCGAGCAGTTCTCGAGCCTCGCCTCCGACCGCCGCTTCTCCTTCATGTTCCCCGGCGTCACCGTGCGCGACAACATGGCGGCGATCCTCTCGCGCCTGTTCCGCATCCCGGTCAAGGGCAAGCCGGTCACCGTGATCGACACCTCGGGCATCCCGTCCGAGGTCTTGAACGTCGTCGTCTCGCTGATCTGCCGCATGACCTTCGACTTCGCGCTCTGGAGCGACCAGACCGTGCCGATCCTCCTGGTCTGCGAGGAGGCGCACCGCTACGCGCCGGCGGAAGATCGCACCATCTTCGAGCCGACCAAGCGCGCGCTCTCGCGCATCGCCAAGGAAGGCCGCAAATACGGCGTCTCGCTCTGCCTCGTCAGCCAGCGTCCGTCGGAGCTGGCCTCGACGGTGCTCTCCCAGTGCAACACGATCTTCGCGCTGCGCATGAGCAACCAGAAGGACCAGGAGTTCCTGCGCGCCGCGATGCCGGAATCCGGCATCGGCCTCTTGGACGAGCTGCCCTCGCTCCGGAACGCCGAGGCGATCGCCGTGGGCGAAGGCGTGCCGATCCCGACCCGCATCTGCTTTGATGAGCTGCCGGCCGACTTCCGCCCGCGCAGCAAGACCGCGCCCTTCTCCACCGCCTGGACCCAGGAGGTCGGATCCAACGACTTCCTGCAGAACGTGGTCAACCGCTGGCGCAACCAGCGCTGACGACTTCCGCCGGCCATCGGGTTCGCGGCTCTGCCACCGACCTCCCCCGCGGACGGGAGCGGCTGCTCGAGCCTGTTGCCGCGGCCGTTCCCGTCGCGTAGCAAGGGCGCCGGCAAGGAAGGAATCCGATGACCGAAATCACCCGCGAAGACATCGCGCGCACCGAGGCCGTGATCCGGCCGCAGATCCGCAGGACGCCGGTGCTGGCGGTCGATGCGGCGGATTTCGGCCTGCCGCCGCAGCCGCTCGCCTTCAAGCTGGAGCTGATGCAGCATGCGGGATCGTTCAAGAGCCGCGGCGCCTTCGCCCACCTGCTGACCCGGAAGGTGCCGGCGGCGGGCGTGGTCGCGGCCTCGGGCGGCAATCACGGCGCCGCGGTCGCGTTCGCCGCGCGGCGGCTCGGCGTGCCGGCGAAGATCTTCGTGCCGGAGATCTCTTCGCCGGCGAAGATCGCGCGCATCCGCGCCTACGGCGCCGACCTCGTGGTCGGCGGCAAGCTCTATGCCGAGGCCTACGCCGCCAGCGTCCAATACGCGGAACAGTCCGGCGCGCTGCAGGTCCATGCCTTCGACCAGCGCGAGACCCTGCTCGGGCAGGGCACGCTCGCCATGGAGCTGGAAGGCCAGGCGCCCGATCTCGACACGCTGCTGGTCGGGGTCGGCGGCGGCGGGCTGATCGCCGGCATCGCGTCCTGGTATCGCGGCAAGGTGAAGGTGGTGGGCGTCGAGCCCGAACTGGCGCCGACCCTGACCAGGGCCTTGGCGGCGGGCCGGCCGGTCGACGCGGAGGCCGGCGGCATCGCCGCGGATTCGCTGGCGCCCAGGCAGATCGGCGCGCTGGTCTATCCGATCGCGCGCGAACACGTGGCGGCGGTGGTGCTGGTCGAGGACGCGGCGATCCGCGCGGCGCAGCGCGCGCTTTGGGACGTGATCCGGGTCGTGGGCGAGCCGGGCGGGAGTGCGGCGGCCGCGGCTTTGCTCTCCGGGCGCTACCGGCCGAAGCCCGGCGAGCGGGTCGGCATCGTGGTCAGCGGCGGGAACACGGTGGCGGTCGATTTCGACCGCTGAGCCGCGGCGTCAGGCGGGCTGCGGGCGGGCGAGCTGGCGGTCGATCGTCTCGACCAGGCCGGCGTTGCGGAAGGGCTTGTCGATCACCGCATCGGCGCCGAGCAGCAGCGCGGTCTTCAGGGTGTCGTAGCCGGTGCGGCCGGCCGACATGGCGACCACCGGCATCAGCGCCCCGCGCTCGCGCAAGGCGGCGATCAGCTCGTAGCCGTCGCCGCTGTCCATGTAGATGTCGGTCAGGACCAGGTCGGGTTCCTCGCGCTCGACGGCCCGCAGCGCCGTCGCGGCATTGTCCGCCACCACCACATGGTAGCCGACGCCGGTCAGCAGCTCGCGCAAGGAGTCGCGGACGGCCGCCTCGTCATCGACCACGAGGACGGTGCGGTTGGCGGTCGGGCTGTTCGGGAAGAGCGCTTTCATGCCCGTCACCATGGCAGCGGTGGCGGCGCCGCGCCTTGATGCGGATCAAGAATCCGCTACGGGGTATTACCGAGGCGCCCCGGACGGCGCCGCGACGGCCTCAACGCAGCAGCGGCGCCCCGAGATAGCAGGAGAACTCGCGCGGGAAGTTGACGCTGACCCGGGCGTGGACCCGGCCCTGGCGGCCGAAATAGCGGCCGTGATCGGTCGCCGGGAAGACTCCGTCATGCCAGATGTTCGGATGGATATAGAGCCCTTTGCTGCCGTCGAACCAGAAGGCCTTGAAGTCCGCCGGCTGGACGTCGTCGCCGGGCAGCGCCAGCGGCACGACGAAGGGCGCCTTGTCGAGGGGGAAGAACATCTGCCCGCCATCGGGATGGTAGTTGGCGCGCCACATCAGCGCGCGGTAGCGACCGGCGGTCGAGTTCTGCTCCGACGCCTCGGTCGGCAGGCAGCTCCAGCCGAGCACGTAATCGCCGCCGACGGCATGATTCTGGGCCCGGAGCACGTCGCCCACCCACTCGCAGGCGAAGATGCCCTCGGTGGTGCCGCCCTCGTCGCCGCTGTTGGGATCGACCGGGCGCCAGCCGGGCGCCGGCCAGCGCACGATCTCGATCTTCTGCTTCTCCGGATCGGAGACCACTTCGCCATAGCCGGCGAGACTCTCCGGCGTACCCTCGATCAGCGGCAGGTCGAGAATCGGGAACGCCGGCATGGTGGTCGCTTCCGGCTTCAGGTTCGGCATTTGCACCGGCGCGGCCTGGCTTTGCCCCGCCGGGTTTTGCCCCGCCTGGTTCTGCCCCGCCTGGTTCTGCCTGGTCTGGGATTCGACAGCGGCGTTCATGGTCGGCTCCGAAAAAATGAGGCGTTGCCGGATACTATCCCCGGCAGTGTGACAGTTTCGCGCCGCTCGGGCGGTCCGCGGAAACCCTGGCGGGGCGGGATCACGGTCTGGCAATCTGCATTATAGTCCGAACCTGCAGCATCGCGGAGAAGCATCTATGGCCAACAGCCCGGATACGGAAGACGGCCCCGAACTGACCATCGATCCGGAGACCGTGTGCTTCCTGATCGTGAAGGCCCGGGAGTTCGACGTCCAGGTCGAGCCGGACGATCCCGACAGCGGGTCCAACCCGTCCGATGACGGCCAGATCGACATCCTGGAAAGCCGTCGCGACGACCCGGTCTATGCCGAGCTCAAAGGCACGCTGGACGCGCTGAACGAGGACGAGCTGACCGATCTCGTGGTGCTGACCTGGATCGGCCGCGGCGACTACACCGCGGACGACTGGGACGAGGCCAAGGAGGAGGCCCGCGGCAATGCCAGCAAGACCACGCCCGACTACCTGCTGGGCACGCCGCTGCTCGGTGACTATCTCGAGGACGGGTTGAACGCGCTCGGCTATTCCTGCGAGGATGTCGAGGCCGATCACCTCTGAGGGCGCGGATCGAGGAGGGGCGTTAAGTATATTTACTTATTATCCCGCCGAGATAGGAATTTTAACACACAATTAAATCGACCTTTCCTAGCATCCATTGGCCGGTCGGCCGCGGGAGACAGCCGCCCGGTCAATGACAGCATGGGAGAGGGAGACATGCCGTTCAGCCACGCCTACCGGCCCCGGCCGCCCTTGCGCGAGACGCTCTTCAAGGGCGCCTTGATCGGGACGTCCGGCGGCCTCGCCGAAATCGCCTTCATCTGGACCTACATGACCGTCCGCGGCCATGAGCCGGGCACGATCGCCCGCGCGATCGCCGAGGCGGTGCATCTGGGTCCCTCCGCTTCGGCCGGCATCGCCGTGCACATGGCGCTGTCGCTGCTGCTCGGGATCGGGCTGATGGGTGCCTGGCGCTCGGTGCGCGCGCCGCGTCCCAGGGCCTCCGCCGCCTATCTCTTCATGACGGTGGCGCTGATCGTGGTGTGGAGCTTCAACTTCCTGGTGCTGCTGCCGAGCCTCAACCCGGCGCTGCCCGCGCTGCTGCCCTACCCGGTCAGCTTCGCCGCGACGCTGCTCTTCGCGCTCGCCGGCGCGCCGCTCCTGCAACGCGCCGGGGCGATCGAGAAGCCGGCCTGGACGGTCGCGCACTCGCGCTGGATGCGGCCCTAGGACCGTGGCCGTCAGGCACCCTGCTGCGGGCGCATGTCGTTGCGGTCGATGCCGGCGACCTTGACCGGCTTCTTCATCGCGTCGCGGCGGAAGGGCTCGCCCAGCTCCTGGTTGATCATCGCCTCGATGAGCGTGGTCTTGCCGTGCTTCATCTGGTCCTCGATCGCCTTGGCCAGCGCCTTGGTGAGCGCGTCCATGGTGAAGGCCTGGACGCCTTCCAGGCCGCAGGCCTTGGCGATGCCGGCATAGGTCACGTCGGTGTCGAGCTCGGTGCCGACGAAGTTGTCGTCGTACCAGAGCGTGGAGTTGCGCTTCTCGGCGCCCCACTGGTAGTTCCGGAACACGATCTGGGTGATCGCCGGCCATTCCTTGCGGCCGATCGCCGTCAGCTCGGTGACCGCGATGCCGAAGGCGCCGTCGCCGGAGAAGCCGACCACCGGCACGTCGGGACAGGCGATCTTGGCGCCGACGATCGAGGGCAGGCCGTAGCCGCAGGGACCGAACAGGCCCGGCGCCAGGTATTTGCGCCCTTTCTCGAAGCTGGGATAGGCGTTGCCGATGGCGCAGTTGTTGCCGATATCCGACGAGATGATCGCATCGCGCGGCAGCGCCGCCTGGATCGCGCGCCAGGCCTTGCGCGGGCTCATCCAGTCGGGCTTGGCCTTGCGGGCGCGCTCGTTCCAGGTGGTGCCGGGATCGTCCTGCTCGTGGTCCATCGAGGTCAGCTCCTGGGCCCAGGCCGACTTCAATTGCGCGATGGCGTTCTTGCGCGCCGCGCGGTCGTGGTCGCCCGCGCCGGGGGCGAGCTTCGCATGGATCTCCCGAGCGACCTTGGCGGCGTCGCCGACGATGCCGATGGTGATCGGCTTGGTAAGACCGATGCGGTTGGGGTTGAGATCGACCTGGATGATCGAAGCCTGCTTCGGCCAGTAGTCGATGCCATAGCCCGGCAAGGTCGAAAACGGATTCAATCGCGTGCCGAGCGCCAGCACGACGTCGGCCTTGGCGATGAGCTGCATCGCCGCCTTCGAGCCGTTATAGCCGAGCGGGCCGGCAAACAGCGGATGCGAGCCCGGGAAGGCGTCGTTGTGCTGATAGCCGCAGCAGACCGGCGCATCGAGCGCCTCGGCCAGGGCGCGCGACGCCTCGATGCCGCCGGGCGAGAGCACCGTGCCGGCGCCGTTGAGGATCACGGGGAACCTCGCCTCCGAGAGCAGCTTCGCCGCCCGCGCGATCGATTCCGCGCCGCCGGCGGGACGCTCGAACTCCAGGATCGGCGGCAGCTCGATGTCGACCACCTGGGTGAAGAGGTCGCGCGGCACGTTGATCTGGGCCGGCGCCGAATGGCGCCTGGCCTGGGCGATCACGCGGGTCAGCACCTCGGCGATGCGCGCGGGATCGCGCACCTCCTCCTGGTAGGCGACCATGTCCTTGAACAGCGCCATCTGCTCGACTTCCTGGAAGCCGCCCTGGCCGATCGTCTTGTTGGCGGCCTGCGGCGTGACGAGGAGGAGCGGCGAGTGGTTCCAGTAGGCGGTCTTGACCGCGGTCACGAAGTTGGTGATGCCGGGCCCGTTCTGGGCGATCATCATCGACATGCGGCCCGACGCGCGGGTGAAGCCGTCGGCCATCATGCCGCCCGAGCCCTCGTGCGCGCAGTCCCAGAAGGTGATGCCGGCCGCCGGGAAAAGATCGGAGATCGGCATGAAGGCCGAGCCGATGATGCCGAAAACGTGCTCGATCCCGTGACGTTGTAGCACCTTCACGAAGGCTTCCTCGGTCGTCATCCTCATGGTCGGGCGATCCTCGTTCGTCGCGGCTGCAGTCGGGTTTTCCTGGTAGCGCATCGCCCCGTCACCCTCAATCACCGGCAATCCTGGCCCGCTGGATTGGACCCCGGTGGTGCCATGGGGTGGTGCCACGGGGTGGTGCCATGGGGTGGTGCCATGGGGTGGTGCCACGGGGGAGGCGCCATGGGGGAGGCGCCATGGGGGAGGCGCCATGGCGAGCGGTTCCGAAACTGCGACATCCGATCACAAGAATGAGATTGACAATCATTTGCAATCAAGGACATGGCCCGATAGGGTTCCCGGGCATGCCTGCCGGCCGGACGAGGCGATCCCTTCGTCCGCGTTCAATTCCAGCACGGAGACCGCCCATGCTTCACCGCTCCATCCTCGCGGGCCTGGCCTGCGCCGCCCTGTTCGTGGCTGCGGCATCCCCCGCCGCCCGGGCCGACGGCATCACCGTCTACAATGCCCAGCACGAGAGCCTGACCAAGTCCTGGATCGAAGGCTTCACCCGCGACACCGGCATCCAGGTGACCGTGCGCAACGGCGACGACAGCGAGCTCGGCAACCAGCTCGTCGAGGAAGGCGCCGCCTCGCCGGCCGACGTGTTCCTGACCGAGAACTCGCCCGCCATGGCGATGGTCGATAATGCCGGCCTGTTCGCCCCGGTCGATCCGGCGACGACGGCACAGGTGGCGCCGCCCTACCGGCCGGCCAGCGGCAACTGGGTCGGCATCGCGGCACGCTCGACGGTCTTCGTCTACAACAAGAGCAAGCTTTCCGAGGCCGACCTGCCGAAGTCGCTGCTGGATCTCGCCGATCCGAAATGGAAGGGCCGCTGGGCGGCCTCGCCCTCGGGCGCCGACTTCCAGGCGATCGTCAGCGCCCTGCTCGCGCTCAAGGGCGAGGATGCGACCAGCGCCTGGCTGAAGGCGATGCGCGAGAACTTCACCGCCTATCGCGGCAACGGCACCGTGCTGAAGGCGGTCAATGCCGGGCAGATCGAGGGCGGCGTGATCTATCACTACTACTGGTTCGGCGACCAGGCCAAGACCGGCGAGAACAGCAAGAACACCGCGCTCTACTACTTCAAGCACCAGGATCCCGGCGCCTTCGTCAGCATCTCGGGCGGCGGCGTGCTGAAGAGCAGCAAGCACCAGAAGGAGGCGCAGGAATTCCTGAAATGGGTGACCGGCAAAGGCGGCCAGGAGATCCTGCGCACCGGGACCTCCTTCGAATACGCGGTGGGCGAAGGCGCCCAGTCCAACCCCGCCTTGGTGCCGCTGACCGATCTCGACGCCCCGAAGGTTGACGCGTCGAAGCTCAACGGCGAAAAGGTCATCGACCTGATGACCGACGCGGGTTTGATCTAGGGAGCTCCACCATCACGCTGAAGGCCAAGACCGCGACCATGACGGCGGACGCCGCACCGTCCGCCGTCCATCGGCGGCCCGCGACCGGCGCGGTCCCGTGGCTGACGCTGACCGCGGCGCTGGTGGCCGCGCTCGGCCTCCTGCCGATCGCCTTCGTCGCCGGCGTCGCGATCGACGTCGGCTGGGCGACCGTGGAGGCCCTGGTCTTCCGGCCGCGGGTCGGCATGCTTTTGGTCAACACGATGCTGCTGGTCGTGCTGGCGGTGCCGATCTGCACCGCGATCGGCCTCGCCCTCGCCTGGCTCACCGAGCGGACGCGCCTGCCCGGCCGGCGCGCCTGGGTCCTGCTGACCGTGGCGCCGCTGGCCGTGCCCGCCTTCGTCCAGAGCTATGCCTGGGTCAGCCTGGTCCCGTCGATCCACGGCCTGTTCGGCGGCGTGCTGGTCTCGGTGCTCGCCTATTTCCCCTTCCTCTACCTGCCGATCGCCGCCGCCCTGCGCCGGCTCGATCCCGGGCTCGAGGATGCGGCGGCCTCGCTCGGCGTGACGCCGCTCCGGCGCTTCTTCCGGGTCGTGCTGCCGCAGCTGCGCCTCGCCATCCTCGGCGGCGCGCTGCTGGTCGAGCTGCATCTGCTGGCCGAATACGGCCTCTTCGCCATGATCCGCTTCGACACGTTCACGACCGCGATCTTCGAGCAGTTCCAATCGACCTTCAACGGGCCGGCGGCGAACATGCTGGCCGGCGTGCTGGCGGTCTGCTGCCTCGCGTTCCTCGCCTTCGACGCGGCGGCGCGCGGGCACATGCGATTCGCGCGGCTCGGCCAGGGCACCGCGCGCGCGCCGCAGCTGCAGGAACTGCCGCCGGGGGCGGCGGCGCTCTGCCTCGTGCTGCCGCTGGCCATGGCGCTGCTCTCGCTCGGCGTACCGGTCTGGACCCTCGGGCAGTGGCTGCTCTTCGGCGGGACGGCGGTCTGGAAGGATCCCGCACTCGGCGCCGCGCTGCTGCAGACCATCGGCTACGCGGCGCTCGGCGCCGCCGTCACCACGGCCGCCGCGATCCCGATGGCCTGGCTCTCGGTCCGGGCCGGCAGCCGCACGGTGCGCGCGCTCGAAGCCTGCAACTATGTCAGCAGCGCGCTGCCCGGCATCGTCATCGCGCTCGCCCTGGTCTCGATCACGGTGCGCGTGGCGCTGCCGCTCTATCAGACGGTGTTCACGGTCATGGTGGCCTACGGGCTGATGTTCCTGCCGCGGGCGCTGGTGGGCCTGCGCGCCAGCATCGCCCAGGTGCCGCCGGACCTGGAGAACGTCGCCGCCTCGCTCGGCCGATCGCCGGCGCGGGTGCTCTGGTCGGTGACGATCCGGCTCGCCGCACCCGGCGCCGCGGCGGGCGCCGCGCTGGTCTTCGTCGGGGTCGCCAACGAGCTCACCGCGACGCTGCTGCTGGCGCCCAACGGAACGCGGACGCTGGCGACCGGCTTCTGGGCGCTCTCCAGCGAGATCGACTATGCCGGCGCCGCGCCCTATGCCGCCGTCCTGATCATGCTGTCGCTGCCGATGACCTGGATCCTCTATCGCCAGTCGCAGAAGGTTTCCGGCCGATGAGCCTGCTGAGCGTCCGCGCCGTCTCCAAGTCCTTCGGCCGCACCCCGGCCGTGGACGGCGTGACCTTCGATCTCGCCTCCGGCGGGCGGATGGCGATCGTGGGGCCCTCCGGCTGCGGCAAGACGACCCTGCTCCGCCTGATCGCCGGGTTCGAGCGCCCGGATGCGGGCACCATCGCGCTCGACGGCCGGATGCTGGCCGGCGACGCGAGCTTCGTGCCGGCGCATCGCCGCGGCATCGGCTACCTGCCGCAGGACGGCGCGCTCTTCCCGCACCTGACCGTCGAGGGGAATATCGGCTTCGGGCTGACGACCGCCGGCGACGAGCGCGCGCGGCGCATCGGCGCGCTGGCCGAGCTCGTCTCGATCGATCGCGCGATGCTCAGACGCTGGCCCCACGAGCTCTCGGGCGGCCAGCAGCAGCGCGTCGCGCTGGCGCGGGCGCTCGCGCTGCAGCCGCGCCTGATCCTGCTCGACGAGCCGTTCTCGGCGCTTGATGCGAATCTCCGCGTCGCGACGCGCAAGGCGGTGGCCGGCGTCCTCGATGCGGCGAACATCACGACCATCCTGGTCACCCACGACCAGGCGGAGGCCCTGTCCTTCGCCGACCAGCTGGCGGTGATGCGCGACGGGCGGTTCGTCCAGGAAGGAAAGCCGGCCGACCTCTTCCTGCGGCCGACGGATGCCTTCACCGCGCGCTTTCTCGGCGACGCGGTGATCCTGCCGGCCGAGCTCGACGCGGGATGGGCCGAATGCGTGCTGGGCCGCGTGGCGATCGACGAGGACCGGCGCCGCGGGACCGGACGGATCATGTTCCGCCCGGAGCAGCTCAGCCTCGTCGCCGCGTCGGCCGAAGCGAAGGATCCGGGATGCGGCGGGCGGGTCGAGAGCATCGAGTATACCGGCCATGACTGCATGGTCACGGTGCGGATCGGCGACCGGATGGAAGGCGACCCGGCGGCTGGCGACCGGGCGGCTGGCGATCGGGTCGGCGGCGACGACCTGATCGTCCGCTGCTCGAGCCATGAGCTGCCGGCGCTCAAGGCGCGTGTCCGGGTGACCGCCTCAGGAACCGCGCACGTGCTCGGCGAATGACTCGCCCCGACCGGCAGGCCGGGGCCGCGCTCCCGCGGACCGGCTAGCTGACGGTCACGGCGATGTGCGTATCGACCACCACCTGGACGTGCTGGGCGGTGTAGACCGCATAGCCGGGCACCGTCGAGAGATTGGCGGCGCTCCATCCGTCGGCCGCGGAAAGATGCAGCGTGTCGCCGGTATTGCCGGTGATCGCGAGTGCGTTGTCGAGCGATGCCTGGCCGCCGAGATTGGCGTCGCGCACGTTCATGTCGAGCACATCGGCCAGGTGCAGGGTCACGGCGTTGTTCTGGCCATTGTTGACGTCGATCACCTCGATGCCGGAGATCCTGCCGCGATCGGAAGTCGCGGCGTTGCCGTCGAGATTGCCGAAGTCGATCGCCCCGGCATAGTCGAGATGCAGCGCGTCGGTGCCGCTGCCGCCATCGACGCGAAAGAACTTGTTGTCGGAGACGTGGATCTGGTCGTCGCCGGAACCGCCATGGATGCTGTCGGCGCCGCCGTTCCCGTTGATGGTGTCGTTGCCATGGCTGCCGATCAGGATGTTGGCAGCCGAGGTGCCGTTCAGCGCATCGGCATTGTCGGTGCCCATGGTCGCCGAGGCGCTCGGCGTTCCGTAGATGACCTGGACCTCGCCATGGCCAAGGCCATTTTGGGACTTCGGTGACGCCACCAACAAATCGTCGAGGCCGTCACCATCGATATCGCCGGCGCCGGAAACCGACCAGCCCGCCTGATCGTCGAGCGAATGCCCACTGACCACGAATCCGACGTTGCCCGATATCTGACTGACGTCAATCACCGGGCTGAACCCGCCAGCATGGCCATAGAGGACGTAGGCATGACCCGGGTCGCTGGGCACGACGGAGTTCGGTTCATTTGGAGCGCCGATCACGATGTCGGCGTAGCCATCGCCGTTGAGGTCGCCCACGGAGGAAACGGATCTGCCGAGATACTGGATGCCGGGCCCGGTAATCTCAAACCCATTGGTGCCATTAAGCGTCGATATGTCGATGGTCGCGCCGAAGGATCCGCCGTGCCCGAAGATCACGAATGTCGGGCTGGAATTGCCGCCGACAATCAGGTCGTCATAGCCGTCGCCATTCACATCGCCGGCTGAACTTACGAGTTGGTTCCAGTAGTAACCCTGGTTGTTCGTCAGGCCGGTGATCGTGAAGCCGTTTGTCCCGGTCAGGCTATTGGCAAGAATGCTGGACGAGAAGGCGCCCGCATGACCGAAGATGACGTGGACGCTCATTGGCCCAGCCACATTCTTGTCGTCCGACACCACGATATCGCTGATGCCATCGCCGTTCAGATCGCCCGCACTGGATACGCTTTGACCCAACGATCCGATGGTGGTCTGCCCTAAGATCTTGAATCCATTCGTACCATCGAGCGTCGTCAGGTCAGACGGCAGCACCGAGTGATTGCCAAAGACAACGTACGCCGTGCCTGCCTGGCCATCGCCATCGCTGGGTGCTCCAATGATGATGTCGTCAATGCCGTCCGCATTTACGTCTCCCAACGAAGCGACCGATCCGACACTCCCGAAACCGCCCGTCCCGGCGACCTGGAAGGACAAGCCCTGGGTTGGATCGAGATGAGCCGTATCCACGGGCGACGCGATTTCGGGAGCACCGCCGTATAGCAGGAAGGCTTCTGTCTTACTCCCGCGGAAACCGGAATCCGACCAGGGTGCGCTTAGCAGCAGATCATCGACGCCATCGCCATTGAAATCACCCGCCGAGGCGCCGTACCCAAGCCACTCCGAGGCGGCAGCACCCTCGACCTTGAAGCCATTCGTCCCGTCGATTTCGGAGAGGTCATCCGGGAGGCCGCCTCGCGTCCCGTAGATGACATAGGCGTCTCCGGCCTGGACGCCATTCGGGTTGCTCGAAACCGGCAGTCCGATAACAAAGTCCGCGTAGCCATCGTGATTGATATCGCCGGCGGCGGACACCGTGGGACGGAAACCGCTGTAGCTGACACTGACGTCGTCGTCATTGACGATCGTCTCCGTGGCCGGATGACTGGTGCCGGCGAGACTGCCGGCGACGAAATCCTGGGCCGTCAGCGTAACGTTTCCAGCCAGCTCTATGCCGAAATCTGCAATCTTGTCGCCGTCGAAGTCTGCTTCGAGGATCGTCACATTGTGGGCGGCATCGTAGGTGTAATGCAGATCGCCGGCCTGTTGGAAAGCCTGCGTGCCGACAAAGTTCGCCGCCTGCACGCCGGCCGAAGTCAGATTGGTATCCAGGTGACGCAGATCAATCTGATCGGCGCCGTGCTGGAAGTCGGTTACGAGATCGCGCGTGCCGCTCTGGGCTCCGGAATCGCCCGAAGCGAACACGAAGACGTCGTTGCCGGCACCGCCGGTCAACGTGTCCAGGCCCTTGCCACCGGTAAGGACGTCGTTTCCGCCGGCGCCGTCGAGCTGGTTCGTGCCGTCGTTGCCGGCGAGAGTGTTGTCCAGCGCATTGCCCTTGCCGGCGAGCGTCTCGGTACCGAGCGCGCCGGTCAAGACCAGGTTTTCCACGTTGTCGGTCAGGGTGTAGGAAATCGCGCTTCGCACCGTGTCGATTCCGGCATTGGCGCCTTCGGTCACGGTGTCGCCCGCTGCATCGACGATATAGGTGTCGTCACCCTTGCCGCCGGCCATGGCGTCGTTCCCGGCGCCGCCGGAAAGCAGGTTGTTGCCGTCATTGCCGATGATCGTGTTGTCCAGGGCGTTGCCCGTGGCGTTGTTGTTGCCGGTGCCGAGCAGGGTGACGTTCTCGATTTCCTGGCCCGCGAAGCTACCCTTGGTGAGGTCGATGTCGATTCCACTCGCCTTGACCGTGTCGATTCCGCCCGACGCAGCCTCGACGACGCTGTCGGCGGCGTTGTCGAGAACGTACGTGTCGTTGCCACCGCCGCCGACCATCTTGTCGGCGCCTTTGCCGCCATCGAGGAGATCGTCGCCACCGAGGCCGTTGAGCGTGTCGTCCCCGCCCAAGCCGCGAATCGTATCATCGCCGGAAGTGCCGGTCAGCGTGTCGCCCGTGTCGCTCCCGCCGATCGCATGGCTGTTGTTGCTGCCGCCGAAGATGACCTCGACCGCGCCGGACGAGGCGCCGTTGGGATCGGCGCCGGGGGCGCCGACGAGGATGTCGTCGAAGCCGTCGCCGTTGATGTCGCCCGCCGCGGAAACGGAAGCGCCGGCGAAATCGCCGGCATAGTCGCCGTAGACCCAGAAACCGTGCTTGGCGTCGAGCGCGCCGAGATCGACCGTCGCATTCATCGGATCGGCCTGGCCGAACAGCACATAGGCCGCGCCGTAATCCTGCGCCCCGGCATTCGGCGCGCCGATGATCAGGTCGCCCAGGCCGTCGCCGTTCACGTCGCCGGCCGAGGAGACCGACCAGCCGGCATAGTCAGCGGCCGCCAGCCCCTGGAGCTTGAAACCGTCCGTTCCGTCGAGCTGTCCGAGTTGGATCTCCTGCGGAAAGGCACCGCCATGACCGAACACGACGTAGATGCTTCCGGAATCCGTGCCGTTCACATCGGCATAGGGCGCCGAGACGATCACGTCGTCGAAGCCGTCGCCGTTGAAATCGCCCGCCGACGAGACCGAGAAGCCTGCGAGCTCGTATGGCGTCAGGCCCGCGAGGATGACGCCGGATTTGCCGTCGAGGGCGCCGAGGTTCGAGACCGAGGAAAGTCCGTGCTGGCCGAAGACGACATAGGCAGCGCCGGTGTAGCCGCCGGACGTGCCGGCCACGATCGAGCCCACGACCAGATCGTCGATCCCGTCGCCGTTGAAGTCTCCGGCCGAAGATACGGACCAGCCGGCGTGGTCGTAGGCCTGGTTGCCGTCGAGCTCGATTTCACTGAAATAGTAGTAGGGCTTATCCGTGGGAAAGGCGCCGGCGTGGCCCCAGACGACGTAAGCCGCGCCGGTATTCTCGCCATGTATATTGCTGCCATCGACACCGATCAGCACGTCGGCATAGCCGTCCCCGTTGAAGTCGCCCGAGCCCACGGATCCACCGGCAAAGTCCTTGGTGTAGCCGCCGGCATCGAACTTGAACCCGTTGCTGCCGTTCAAGGCGGACAAGTCCAGATCGGCGCTGAACGTGCCGCCATGGCCGAAGACCACGTAGGCGGCTCCGGAATCGACCGCCGGCGCGTCCGCGTCGAGGGCGCCGATGATGAAGTCGGCATAGCCGTCCTTGTTCACGTCGCCGGCGCCGGCCACGCTGAATCCCGTCGCGTCGCCCGCGGCGACACCGTTCAGCACGAAGCCGTTCGTTCCGTCCAGGCTGGAGAGGTCCAGCGCCGGCGGCAGGCCGCTGGCATTGCCGAACACGACATAGGCGGCGCCGGCGCCGCCGTTGACGCCCGGCGCGCCGATGATGAAGTCGTCGTAGCCGTCCTTGTTGATATCGCCGATCCCGGCGACCGACTCGCCGGCGTTGTCGCCCGCCGCGACACCAGCGACGATGGGCTCCGGCCGGATGTCGATCGTGTCGTCGGCGAACTTGGCGTGCTCGACGTCCAGGAGGAAGTCCACGCCGTCATTGCCGCCGGCGGCGCTCAGAGCCGCGAAACCGCCGCCGGCGCCGAGCTCGGCGACGAACGCCCCGCCGAAAGTGTAGGTGATCTGATAGTCGGCCACGTTCCCGTGGAACACGGCCGTGTCATTGCCGGCACCGCCTTCGAGCGTGTCATTGCCGGCGCCGCCATCGAGCGTATCGTCGCCGGCGCCGCCGTTCAGGTCGTCGTCGCCGCCGAGCCCGAGCAAGGTGTCGTCGCCCGGCGAGCCGTTGAGCTCGTTTGCGTCGTCGTCGCCCTCGGTCGTCTGCCCCTGGACCAGGCTCGCCTGGGTGAAATCGGCCGCGCCGAGAGCGAGGTTGCCGCTGAGCTCGATGCCGAAGTCGGCGGTCTTGTCGCCGTTGGTGTCGCCTTCGACGATGGTGACGTCGTGAACGGCATCATAGACGGCGTGCAGCTCGTTGGCGGCGCCGTCGAAGGCAGCAGTGCCAATGAACTTCAGGGCTCCGAACTTGCTGGTATCGAGCCGATCGGCCCCGACGGTGAAATCCTCGATCAGGTCCCGGGTGCCGGCCGTGGCGCCGGTGTCGCCGACGTTGAACACGAACGTGTCCTTGTCGCCGCCCCCGGTCAGCGTGTCGACGTCCGCGCCACCGACGATCACATCGGCGCCGGCGCTGCCGGTGATCGTGTCGTTGCCCGCGCCGCCGTCGATCTCCGCGATCCCGGCCAGCGCCGTCGCCGAGAAATCGAACGTATCGCTGCCGCCGGCGCCGCCGATGGTGACGCCGGCATGTCCGTTGACGCCGATCGCCTCGATCCCGCTGGCGGCGCCAAAGCCGGATTGCAGCCCGATCACCACGTTGTCCGCGGTGGCGAGGATGCTGTCGGTCCCGGCGGTCCCGGTGTCCTTGATCGCGTCGAAGCCCGCGCCGGCGCCGATGAGATAGGTGTCGCCGCCCTGGCCGCCGTTCAGCGTGTCATCGCCCGCGCCGCCGATGATCGTGTCGGCGCCGGCCGAGCCGGTGACCGCGTCGCCGCCGCCGCCCGCGTCGATGGCGGCGATGCCGGTCAGGGTGGCGGCCGAGAAGTCGAGGGTGTCGGCCGCGATGTTGCCGCTGATGGTGACGCCCGCATGGCCGTTGGCGTTGATCGCCTCGATGCCGCTGGCGGATCCGAAGCCGGACATGAAGCCGATGACGGCGTTGTCGTCGGTGGCCAGGATCACGTCCGTGCCGGTCGTGCCGCTGTCCTTGTAGAGGTCGAGGCCGGCGCCGGCGCCGACGAGATAGGTGTCGCCGCCCTGCCCGCCGTTCAGGACGTCGCTCCCCGCGCCGCCGATGATCTTGTCCGCGGCGGCCGAGCCCGTGATGTTGTCGTTGCCGGCGCCGCCGTCGATGGCGGTGATGCCGGTCAAGGTGACGGCCGAAAAGTCGAACGTGTCGTTGGTCGTGCTTCCGGCGATCGTGACGCCGGAATACCCGTTGGCGCTGATCGTCTCGATGCCGCTGGCGGTTCCGAAGCCGGACACGAGGCCGATCGCGGTATTGTTCGCAATGGCCAGGATGCGGTCGTTGCCCGCCGTGCCGGTATCCTTGATCGTGTCGAAGCCCGCGCCGGCGCCGATGAAATAGGTGTCGCCGCCTTCGCCCCCGTTCAGCACGTCGTTGCCCAGCCCACCGATGATCGTGTCGGCTCCGGCGGAGCCGGTGACCGTATCGTTGCCGCTCCCGGCGTCGATATTCGTGATCCCGGTCAGGGCGACCGTCGAGAAATCGAGCTTGTCGGCGAAATCGGTGCCGAGGATCCTGACGCCGACGTGGCCGTCGGCGCTGATCGCCTCGATTCCGTTGGCCGCACCGAAGCCCGCCATCATGCCGATGACGGCGTTGTCCGCGGTGACGAGGATCGTGTCGATGCCGGTCGTGCCGCTGTCCTTGATGACGTCGAAACCGGCGCCGGCGCCGATGAGATAGGTGTCGCCGGCCTCGCCGCCGTTCAGTATGTCGTTGCCCGTGCCGCCGACGATGGTGTCGCTGGCGGCCGATCCGGTGATCACGTCGTTGCCGCTGCCGGCGTCGATCTTGACGATCCCGGTCAGGGCGACGGCCGAGAAGTCGAATGTGTCGTTGGTCGTGCTGCCGGCGATGGCGACGCCGCTATGGCCGTCGGCGCCGATCGCCTCGATGCCGTTGGCCGCACCGAACCCGGATACCAGCCCGATCACGGCGTTGTCCGCCGAGGCGAGGATGCTGTCCGTTCCGGTGGTGCCGGTGTCCTTGATCGAGTCGAACCCGGCGCCGGTGCCGACGAGATAGGTGTCGCCGCCCTCGCCGCCGTTCAGCGTGTCGTTGCCCGCACCGCCGATGATGGTGTCCGCCTCGACCGAGCCGATGATGGTGTCGCCGCCGCCGCCGCCATCGATGCCGGCGAGGTCGGTCAGGGCGATCGTCGAAAAGTCGAGGATGTCGGCGAAGCCGCTGCCGGAGATCTTGACGCCCGTATGGCCGTCGGCGCCGATCACCTCGATGCCGTTGGCCGCGCCGAACCCGGATATGAAACCGATCGCGGCATTGTCGGCCGAGGCGAGGATACGGTCCGTGCCAGTGGTGCCGGTGTCCTTGATCAGGTCGAGGCCGCTGCCGGTGCCGACGAGGTAGGTGTCGCCACCCTCGCGTCCGTTCAGCGTGTCGTTGCCGCCGCCGCCGATAATTGTGTCGGCGATCGCCGATCCGGTGATGGTGTCATTGCCGTTGCCGCCGTCGATGGCGGTGATGTCGGTCAGCGTCGCGGCCGAGAAGTCGAAGGAGTCGTTGCCGAAGTTGCCCAGGATGGTGACGCCGACATGGCCGTCGGCGCTGATAACCTCGATCCCGCTGGCGGGACCGAAGGAGACCAAGCCGATCGCGGTGTTGTCGGCAACGGCGAGGATGCGGTCCGTGCCGGTCGGGCCGGAGTCTTTGTAGGTATCGAAGCCCTCGCTCGGGCCGACATTGTAGGTGTCATTGCCGTCGCCGCCGTCGACCGTGTCGTTGCCGGCGCCGGCGGCAATGGTGTCGTCTCCTGCCAAAGCCGAAATGATATCGTTGCCGCCCGTCCCGCTGAGCGGGTCGTTGCCGGCCGTGCCCTTGATGACTGCCATGATTCCCCATTCGAAGGCCGCCGACTCGGACGACAACCTTCAATTGCCCCACCTTCCAACTTCCGATTGTGACGGAAGATTGCGGCCGTAGCATTACGGAAAAGGGTAAAAATGCTCGGCGTCAGGAAACTGACAGAGCCAGGGAGCCGATGGTGCGCGGCGTGAGCGCCCGATCGGGCTGCCGCGAAGCGAATGGGGGGTTGAGATTAGGAGGTTTGGTTGCGGGAGCCCGCAACCAACGATTCTTGCAATTGCGTGAAAGGCTTATCCCTCAAGTTTCGAAGTAGTTAAGCCCATAGCTGGCAACGATCGACGCTTTCCGGTGCGGCAGCTTAGCTTAGATTCAGGAAGTGCTCATGCTCTTAACTCGGCGGGCAGACGCCAGCCGAGTTCGTTGTCTCCAGTACCGGGTCAATGCAACGGCCCGGGCAGACTCAAACGCACCGCGGGACTCTACCTACGACCTGATGAGAACCGAGGCTCACGTCATACGCACCGCCCTTTTACTTTTCCTTATTTTTCGACGCTACGAAACCAAGAACCAAACAAGTGAGCAACGCGTAGAATAGCCAACTGGTGGCAGCACTTTCAGCGGGGGATACATATACAACGCCTAATACCTTCAATGGCACTGTAAAGCCCCGTGAGACATCGGCGACATGCGGTCGAGACACCTGCAGATATGCGCCAAATCCAAAGAGCCCTAAAAAAAAAGCTACCGCTCCAGCGCGGGTTATCTGGAATGCAACTTGCCACGAATTGCGCGACATCTACTCACCCCACCAGACGATCGTGCGTACTTTTGTCCACGTTCCCCCTGCATATGCGCCGCCGCCCGCCCCAGCTCCTACTGTAAATCCTCCGCCAACCACTGGTTGGTCACCGGCTCGGTTGTATCCAGCGAAGGCATCGATCCCGGCTGAGGCACCCAAGCCTGCGTCTACGCTGGTATTTACGAACGCACCACCGAGGTCACAGATACTGTTTCCCGTCGACCCGTTAACCGTGAAGCCGAGTGATGAGCCAGCACCTGCCCCAACACCACCACCGGCGACACTATACGTTCCGATGTTTCCATGACTGTCGATTGCTATCCCTCCCCCAAAAGAGCCCTTGATAGGACCAAAGTCGATTACTCCCGAATAACCGATCTGCAGAGTTAAGAGGCCCGATGGATCAATACCATCTACCGGATCAGAACCTGAATAGACATATTCGTTGAAGGACCTGGCGGAAAGCGGGTCCTCCGATACAAATCTACCCCAGGCCGGACTGTAATACCGCGCTCTGAGGTAATAGAGCCCGGTGCCGTCGTCCTGGCGGCCCGTGAATTTGTACGGATTGGTGTTGGCGGTGCCCGCCTGCGTCGTGACGCCGTAAGGGTCGTAACTGTAGGTGGTCTGGACGGCGGTGCCGGTGGCGTTGGTGATGCCGACGGTCGAGCCCAATAGGTCCGTGAGATAGTAGGAGGCCGTGCCGGAGACTGTGCGGGTGAAGCGTTGATCGGTGCCGAGCCCGGTCTGCAGGTTGGCCGCGACGGTGCCGATCGGCGATTGCTCCTGCACCGGGTCGTATCCGTCATAGACCGCCGCCGTCGTGGTCGCACCCTGGGTCACCGACAAGCGCCGGCCCACGGCGTCGTAAACGAAGCTCGCCGTGCCGGTGACCGCGGTCATACGGTTCCGGGCATCCCAGGTGAAGGCGTGGCTCCCGTCATTGGTCAGGTTGCCGTTGAGATCGTAGGTCGGCGTGCCGGAGGAGCCGTTCCAGCTCGTGAGCTGGTTGTCGGCGTTGTAGGTGGCCGCCGCCGTGGTAGCCGCCGGCAGCACCGATTTGAACAAGGTGCCGAACCGGCTCGCGACCCGTCCTGCGGTATCGTAGGTGTAGTCAACGTCGCCCAGCGTCGTCCCGCTCTTGGCATAGGTGATGCTCGTGAGTTCGTTG
>DASZQY010000342.1:0-17034 GCA_035549395.1 Bauldia sp. | reverse complement strand
GAGCGCTACGGACGCCGTATACGGCTTAACCGCAACACCGCCGTCCGGCCGTGCCAGCAGCGGCAGAACGAAATCGGCGCGCCTGGCGAGATCCGTTTTCAGGGTCGTTGGTGACGGCAATCAGGGGACTATGATCGCCTGGAACGTCGCTAAGCGCGACCGCCTCGCCGGTCCGGCCTGACTGCGACACGACGACCGGCGGACGCAACGCGCTCACGCTCTGAGCTCGTTCGCACCAACGAACGCCGGAAGCATCGCAATTAGGCGGGAGCCGAAATGCGCGGCGCTACGGCATCGACATCGGTCTTCACGTCGATCACTGCCGGCAAGTTGGCGGAGACCGCGCGCTCAAGCGCGCCGGCGAGTTCGCCGGGCTTGTTTACCGTGAGGCCAAGGCAACCCATCGAGCGCGCAATGCCTGCAAAGTCCGTCTCGGGGAAAAGCCAAAGCTCGTCGGAACCTGCGGTTCGCTTGCCGTAAACTACTTCGTTCAGCGGCTTCTCCTGATTGAGCGAGTGATTGTTGTTGACCACAATCACCGCGTTGATGCCGTACTTGCGAGCGGTGTCGAGCTCCTGCAGATGGTACCAGAAGCCGCCGTCGCCGATGAATGCCACGACCGGACGATCGGGCGCAGCGCATTTTGCTCCGATGGCCGCCGGCGCAGCCCAGCCCAGCGATCCCGCGCAGCGGATGAAGCTTTGTTCAGGATGCTTGAGGTCCAGCATGGTGCTCGTCCAAATGCCGGCATGTCCGGTGTCCGCGACCACAATCGCGTCGGAGGGCAAATTTTCGGTGAGCTCGTGGCACAGACGCTCGGGCCGCATCGGGATGGCATCCGATTTCAGCAGCGGGTCAGCGGTCCGCCGCCAACCCCTCACCAGATCCTGAACCCGCGCAACCCAATCATCGTGTGCAGACTTGGCGGTGGCCATCTCAAGCATGCGTTCCAGGGTCGCCCGAACGTCTCCGCTCAGCGCCACCATGGTCGGATAGTTGCGCCCGATCTCCGCAGCATCGATGTCAAGTTGAATGATCGCTGTGCCCTGCCGCGGAACCGAATAGAAATTTGATACTTGGCCGCCCGCTCGACTGCCGACGAAGAAGACGACATCCGCCTCGCCGACGACCTGATTGGCGCAATCGCGCGCGTAAGTGCCAGGAATCCCCACAGCAAGTCTGTGGTCGAACGGGAACATCGCCTTTGCATTGAGCGACGTTGCCACGGGAATCGAAAGGCGCTCGGCAACCGCGATCAACGCATCGCGGGCGTCGGAAGCGACGACCCCACCGCCGGCGACGATCACGGGTCGCTCAGCCGCGACGAGCATCCGGATCGCTTTTGCGATCGTCTCCGCATCGGCTTCTGGCCGGAACGGCGGCAGTTGCCTGAAGGCGTCCTCGACAATCACGTCGAAATCGCGTTCGGCATCAAGCACGACCTGGCCGGCTATCCCTTCCAGGTCAATGTGCACGGGCCCAGGCGTCGCAGTGGTGGCGACTCGAAACGCCTGTCGCAGCACGAAAGGCAACTCGATGGCCTCGGAAACATGCGCGCTGTACTTGGTGACCGCCGAGAACGGCGCGAGGTGATCGACCTCCTGATAGACATGGCGCTGCTGATAGAGCTGTCGCTCGCGACCAGTCACTGCGATGACTGGCGAACAGGCCAGATACGCGTCCTGAAGCCCGGCGGCCAGATTCATCGCGCCGACCGACTGCGCCATGACCATGCTTGGCTTCCGGCGCACGCGAGCAAAAGCATCAGCCATGTAGGCTGCCGCCTTCTCGCCGTGTGTCTGGATTCGCTTTATCCCGAGCCGCTCCATTTCCATGAGAGCCCGCGGAGCAACAAACGGCATGAAAAAGACGTGCGAAAGGCCGTACCCATGGACGGTCTCGGCCATGAACCGAGCGCCGGTCATCCTGGACATTCTTTTTCTCGCTGCAGGAGGATCGCCGCGGTCAAGCGGCGATGGTCAACTATTCGACACGCTCAATCGAGCGTCACCATCGCGGCAAGATCGGCAATGCCCGAGGCCCGGGTAACGGAGGCACTGCGAAACTCGATCAGCGGCAATGCACTGAGCGTCGCCACGAATGGGTATTGCGTCGGCATGTCCTCCCAACGCGGCGTGAAGAAGGCGTAGCGTCCCGCACCGCTGAGCTGCTCCCTGACAACAGGCGCCGGCGCATTTCCGGGCGTCGAACGCGTCATTGCGGCAATACCCGGCTTCTGCCAGTCGCCCACGACGAGATGATAGCGATAGCAGAGCAGCGGCAGCCCGCCCTGCGCAGGGTATTGCTTCGGCGGATTGATCGGCACCTGCTTCAGGCCGTCCACCTCGAGCTCAGCGAAACGGAAGCCCTCCCAGTCGGCAGCGAAATCGCACCGATCGCCAACAAAGCGCGCGTTCGGCAGATTGGCGAACAACTTCGGCGTGCCCAGTTCCTCGCGCCCGGTCAGAATTGGATCGGCGTGATTCTCCCACATGGCCAGCTGGAGGTTGCCGTGGACGGGGCCGGCCTCGCCGTCGAAGATTACCTCGCAGCTGACGCGCAGGATGTTATAGCCGCGGCCTGCCAGCCATCCGAGGTTCGTCAGCATCGTCAGCGCGACGGCGAGCACCGGATCGCCGGCCAGCCTGCATCGCGGAGGCATAAGCCTCGTGAGCGCCTTTTCATCAGTCAGCGCGCGCACGGCGATGGTCGTGTTTTCTCCCTTGTAGCGCAGATGCTCCTTGCTTTTCGGCATGTTGCGCGGCCCGGGCGCCGGGCCAAGCATCGAAGGCATGCGAAAAATCGGATCGAGGTCGAAGCCGGCGGTATCGGGCTGGGTAGAAGTCGAATGCTTGGTCATTTCGCGATCCGCGGCGGGTTTTGACTACCGTATTAAACGGTAGCCCTGCCAGCATACGCATGCAAGGAAAAAGCTCGCTATTTTCGTGCAAACCTCGCCGTCTTGTGGCTTATGTTGATGCATACGCTTGCACGGAGAATGCAATGAAACGCCATGTGAAGACGGTATCAGGCGACGAGGGACGCCCAGGAAACAATGACGCCGAAACGCGTCGTGTTGTGGAGGCGGCGCTTGCGGACATCGCCACACGGGGCATAGCCGCGGTCCGTGAGATGTCGGCGCGACTGGACGGATGGGACCGCGACGACTTCCGTCTCACCGACGCCGAGATCCGGGCGTGCATGGGGGAACTTTCGCAGCGCAATCTCGACGACATTCGCTTTGCCCAGGAGCAGGTGCGAAATTTCGCCGAGCATCAGCGCGAAGCAATCCAGGACATCGAAGTGGAAACGCTGCCCGGTGTCGTGCTTGGCCACAAGAACGTGCCGATCAACTCTGCCGGCTGCTACGTGCCGGGCGGCAAGTATCCGTTGCTGGCATCAGCGCACATGTCGATCGTGACCGCACGTGTCGCCGGCGTGAAACGCATCGTGACCTGTGCGCCGCCTTACAACGGCAAGCCCGCCCCCGCCATCGTCGCGGCGCAGCACCTGGCCGGCGCCGACGAAATCTACTGCCTCGGCGGCATCCAAGCGGTCGGCGCGATGGCGCTCGGGGCGGAGACGATTGCGCCGGTCGACATCCTGGTAGGCCCGGGCAATCAATACGTCGCAGAAGCGAAGCGCCAGCTCTTTGGCCGCGTCGGCATCGATCTCTTCGCAGGGCCGACTGAAGTCCTCGTCATCGCCGATGACAGCGTGGACGCCGAGCTCTGCGCCACCGATCTGCTTGGCCAGGCCGAGCATGGACCATCGTCGCCGGCAGTGCTCCTGACGACTTCGCCAAAGCTCGCCCAAGACACCCTCATCGAAGTCGAAAAGCTGCTCACCGTTCTCCCGACCAGCGCCGTCGCAGCCAAAGCATGGGCCGACTATGGCCAGATTATCGTTTGCGACTCGCCCGAGGAGATGGTGACCGAGGCGGATCGCCTCGCCTTCGAGCACGTGCAGGTCATGACTCGCGATCCCGACTATTTTCTCGCCAACCTCAGCAACTACGGCGCGCTGTTTCTCGGGCCGCGCACCAATGTCGCCTATGGCGACAAGGTAATCGGGACTAACCACACCCTGCCGACAAAAGGGGCGGCCCGTTACACCGGCGGCCTCTGGGTGGGCAAATTCCTGAAGACGGTCACCTACCAGCGGGTGCTCACCGATGCGGCGTCGACGGCCATCGGCGAATACTGCTCTCGCCTTTCGCTGCTCGAAGGATTTGTCGGCCATGCCGAGCAGGCCAACATCCGCGTCCGGCGCTATGGCAAACGCAATATCCCCTATGGAGCGCCGGCCGAATGACTCTTCCTGACCTGCCGCCCGACCCTTCCTTCCGACTCGACGGTAAGAACGCGCTGGTCACCGGCGCTGGTCGCGGCATCGGGCTGGCCGCGGCTTCGGCCCTGGCAGGCGCCGGCGCGAAAGTCACCCTCCTCGCTCGCAGCCATGACCAGCTCGACATCGCCGCATCCGCCATCGCTGCCAAGGGCGGCGAAGTCGATACGCTGCCGCTCGACGTGACCGATGTCGAAGCCGTCGGTCAGGCGGTCTCCGCCGCACCGCCGTTCGACATACTAGTGAACAACGCGGGGACCAACCGGCCGCGCCCCTTTCTCGAGGTGACGGTCGAGGACTACGATGCCGTGACCGACTTGAATGTGCGCGCCAGCTATTTTGTTGCGCAAGCGGTGGCGCGGAGGCTCGCCGCCGCTGGTCGTGGCGGCTCGATCATCAACATGTCGTCGCAGATGGGACACGTTGGCGGAAGGAACCGTTCGGTCTATTGCGGGTCGAAATTCGCGATGGAAGGCTACACCAAGGCGGCAGCGATCGAACTTGCGCCGCTTGGCATTCGCGTCAACACAATCGCCCCCACCTACATCGAGACACCGATGACTCGCCCATTCTTCGAAGATAGCGGCTTTCGCGAAGAGGTGCTGGCCCGGATCAAGCTTGGACGGCTCGGGCAGCTGGCGGACCTGTCAGGCGCGATCATCTTCCTGGCCAGCGATGCTTCTTCGCTCATGACGGGCGCGTCCCTCGTCGTCGACGGCGGCTGGACCGCCGAATGAGCCGCCGCAAGAAGACCAGTCGGCCAACGGCCGCCGATGTCGCACGCGAAGCCGGCATCTCGCAGTCGGCAGTGAGCCGAGCGTTCACGCCGGGGGCAAGTGTCGCGCAGTCGACCCGGCATCGAGTCCTGGAGGCGGCACGCAAGCTCAAATATCGGCCGAATGCCTTGGCGCGCTCGCTTACGACCCAGCGCTCGCGCATCATTGCCGTCGCAATGACCCAACTCGATAATCCGTTTTATCCTAGCGTGCTGCAGTCGCTGTCGCGCCTGCTCCAGGCACGCGGTTACCAGATACTCCTGTTCACCGCGCCGCAGGGCGAAGCCGCCGATCCGCTCTTCGAAAGCGTGATGCGCTATCAGGTCGACGGCATCATCCTCGCTTCGACAATGCTTTCTTCTGCGCTGGCGCGCGAGTGTCGAGGGGCAGGAGTTCCAGTAGTGCTGTTCAATCGCACGACCAACGATACTGGCATGTCGAGCGTGGCCGGCGACAACGAGGCCGGCGGTGCTGCGATTGCCGCGTTTCTCCACGCTGGCGGCCACCGCCGGTACGCGTTCATGGCTGGTCTCGAAGATTCCTCTACCAGTCGTGATCGCGAACGCGGCTTTCGGACGGCCCTGAAGGAGCTCGGCGTCGCGGAAATCTCGCGGGCGGTGGGCCGCTACACGCGCGAAGACGCAGCCGAAGCAACGCGCGCGCTGTTGCATCAGGAGCAGCGACCGGACGCCATCTTCTGCGCCAACGACCACATGGCAATCGCCTGCATGGAAGTCGCCCGCATGGAGTTTGGTCTGAACATCCCGCGCGACTTGTCGATCGTTGGGTTTGACGATGCTGGCATGGCGAGCGCGCCGACTTTCGATATCACGACGTACTCTCAGCCCTTCGCCGCCATGGCGGCGGCCACCGTGAGCATGCTGAGCGACCTGATGGATGCGCCAGATCAACCGCCGCGCCGCTGTATCGTTGGTGGCGAGTTGATCGTCCGCAGTTCGGCCCGCCGACCGCCCCAATAGGTCGCTCGGGCACCTATTCCGCCGGTACTTCCGTCGCCACCGGCGTGCGCCGCGCCCGTGACCACAGGCGACCGAAGATCTGCCCGAGGATCAGAAGCACGCAAAGGCCGATGAATAGCGCGCTGATCGGTCGATCGATGAACGTACGCAAGTCGCCGTGCGAGAGAAGCATCGCTCGCCGGAAGTTTTCCTCGACCAGCGGCTCCAGAACCAGACCGAGCAGCACCGGAGCAAACTCGAACTGCAGTGCGATCAGGATGTATCCGACAACGCCAAAGAAAAGCGTCTCGCCGACGTCGAACAGGCTGTCGTTCGTGCTCCAGACGCCGATGCAGATAAAGAAGAGGGCCGTTGGATAAAGCAGCCGGTAAGGCACGGCAAGCAGCTTCACCCACACGCCGATCAGCGGCACGTTCATGATGACAAGCAGAACATTGCCGACCCAGAAGCTGGCGATCAGACCCCAGAAGATGTCCGGATGGCTTCCCATCAGCTGGGGACCGGGCGTGATGCCCTTGATCAACAGGGCGCTCAGCAACAGCGCCATCACGGCCTCGCCCGGGATCCCGAGTGTCATGGTCGGAATAAAGTCGATCTGAACATTGGCGTGGGTCGAAGCCTCCGGACTGACGACGCCCTCTATCGCGCCATGCCCGAAACGTTCGGGCTTCCCGGCCAGCTTCTTTTCGATGCTGTAGGAGATGAAGGACGAGATGGTCGGACCGACTGCCGGCAGGAAGCCGGTGACAATGCCGACGAGCGTGCCGCGCACCATGGGCCAGAACGACTGCCGCAGATCGGAAAGCTTCGGCCACAGGTCACGCGCTCGCACGCGCGCACTGGAGTGGATAACCTTGAGCTTGTTGACCGATCGGAGAAACTCCGAGACCCCGAACAAGCCCATCGCGAGCGCAGTCAGCTGTATGCCGTCACCCAGCTCAAGCTGGCCAAACGTATAGCGAAAGCGGCCGGTATAGATGTCCATGCCGACCGTTCCCAGCAACAGGCCGACAACCGTCATCGCCACGCCTTTGAGCGGCGAGCCTTTCGACAGGGTGCCCCCGGCGAGGAGGCCGAGTAGCATTGCGGAGAAATATTCCGGAGCGCCAAACTTCAGGGCGACATTCACCACCTGTTGCGAGAACAGCAGCATGATGATGATGCCGCAGGATGCAGCGAAGAACGACGCAATGACGGTGACGCCGAGAGCCGTGCCCGCCATTCCCTTCTTTGTCATCGGGTAACCGTCGATGCAGGTGACGGCGTGGGACGGGTGGCAGGGAAGATTGAGCAGGATGGAGCAGATCGCGCCACCGTACTGCGCGCCGTAGAAAATCCCACCCAGCAGCAGGACTGCCGCCACCGGATTGAGGGCATAGGTCAGCGGCAAGAGAATCGAAATCGCGGCCAGCGTGCCCATGCCCGGCAGCACGCCAACCATGTTGCCGATGAGAACGCCGATGAAAGACCACAGAAAGTTGCTGGGCTGCAGCGCGACCTGGAAGCCGTAGCTCAGATTTGACAACGCGGTCATCGGCTAACCCTTCCAGATGAAGAGCGGAAACGGCAGTTGCAGCAGGTAGCTGAATACGCCGATGCCACATGCTGTGACGACGATCGCCAACAGCGCCGCTCCTTTCCACGTCTGTTCCGTGTCGCCCATTGCCGAAATGAAGACGAGAGCGAATGACGCCGGCGCCAGGCCCAAATACTTGGCCAGAACCACGAAAGCCACCAGGCCGCCAATGATGCAAAGCGACCCGCGCCGATCTGGCAGCTGCCACGTCGCGTGTTCTTCTGGCTTATCGGAGACGAGCGCCACGAGCGCGATCAGCACTCCGAGGCCGGCAAGGATGATTCCGAGACTCGTGGGAACGAATCCCGGCCCCATGTTGCTGACCTCGCCGAGCGGATACTGGCTGCCGATGTACGCCGCAAAAGCGCCGAGCAGCACCATTAGCAGGCCAGCGTAGACATCCCTTTTCCCTCGATAGGGAAGTTGCATGCGTTCCTTCCTCCCTGCTGCGATTGCGGATCCGGAGCCACAACGCGCCCGCCGCCATCCGCCTCCGTCCCAGGCATCTTCCGCACCGCCGACACGATTGCGTGCCGACACCCACGCCCAGGGTCACATATGCGAATAGAGCGTCACGCCTGGCGTGGGTAATCGCACTTGAAGTATCGCGCCAGCTTCTCCCTCTGTGATGTAAAGCGTCGATCGATCAGGACCGCCATAGGCAACATTTGTCGTGCGCAATCCCGTGCAGGACTTTATGCGATAGAGCGGCTCGCCGAACCGGCTGAACATCCACACCGTTCCGAACCCGGCGGCAACCGCGACGATATTTCCCTCTTCGTCCACCGCCATGCCGTCGGGACCGCGCGGGCCGCCAAGCATTTGAACGGTCACGTATGCCTTGCCGATAGCGTCGCCGTGTTCGATGACCACGCCCAAAATCTGGTTGGCGCAAGTCACCGCTACGTAGAGCATCGTCTGCTGTTTGTTCAGCGCCAGGCCATTCGGCGCGGCCAGTCCGTCGAACACCACCTCGAGCGAACCGCGCGCCGTCAGCCTGTAAACGCGGCCGTGGGGACTTTTCAGGTCGCTGCGACCCTGGTCGGTGAAATAGATGTCGCCGTTGTTGGCGAAGACCAGATCGTTCAGACCCTTGAACCGCTCGCCGTGCGGTCGGTCGACGACCACGGTCCTCTCGCCGGTCTTGGCATCGAAGCGCAGCAGGCCATTCTTCTGATCGGCGACATAGATGCTGCCATCACGATGTATCTTGAGCCCGTTCGGCTCGCCGTCGTATTCGGCAAACACGGTCCACCTGCCTTCAGGCGAGATGCGGAAGATCCGGCCGTAGGGGATGTCGACGCAGTAAAGATTGCCGGCGCGATCGAACGAGGGCCCCTCGAGGAAGGAATGGTATTTGCCACCGCGCGCCTCCGCCCATGCCGAGCGTTGGCCGAGCTTCGATAGTTCCGGCGGCAACTTGGTGAAGACGGTCGTCTCGAGGACGGGCGGAGCGGCAAACATCAGCTACACAATTCCTTCTTCGCCGAGATACACGGGCTTCGGCTACCGCAGTCCATCGTCGTAGTAGCCGTCAATGATGGTTGCGCCTCGCTCGGCCAATGACTTGTCGACCTTTTCGCGCCACTGCGGCGCAGAGCCCGGCGCAATCGAAGCCAGCTTCGCCAATATCTTCTCCGGCTGGTAAGGCGAATGGCCCATCTTGCCGAGTGCGTCGGCCACCGCGGCGGCACGCGCGCGCGGCACGACGACGACGCCCTCCGGATCGCCAATAATCACGTCACCCGGGTTCACAACGACGCCACCACAAGCAATCGGCACGTTCACTTCGCCCCAACCTTCACGGGACGTGCCGGACCGCGGCGACACCGCCCGCGCCATCACCGGCAGTTTGAGAGCGACAAACTCGGCGACGTCTCGCACAGCACCATCGACGATCATTCCCTTTATGCCGCGATGCACCATCTGTACGCCGACGCCGCCCCCTATGACGGCGCGCGCAGTGGCGCCATGACTGTTGACGATGAGAACGTCGCCGGGTTGAGCCACGTCGATCGCCGGCCGCATGAGGAACCCGTCTCCGGGCGAAACGTCGGCGGTGAGAGCGGAACCGAACAGCCGATCCATCGGCGCATAGATGCCCTGGATGCCGGCATCCATTACACCCATGCCATGCAGGACATCCGAGACCTCGCCGACCGAAGCCGAGCGCAATCGCGCCAAGGTCTGGTCATCTGCGCGGTGAATCTTCTTGTAGACGCGCAGTCCAAGCATCAGTTCATCGCTCACGGGTACTCTCCCTCGCCCTACGGCGTCGCTGCTGTTTTCAGGGTGGTGTTCTGCCAATGAAGAAGAGCCCAGCCAGCGCCCGTCTCGCGCCAAACTCCAACTGATCGGAACACCTTGGTCGCCGGGACACCTTCCAGGCGCGAGCTGACCTCAAGAATGGCACGATAGATGGCGACCGAGCCGACCGCCTCGGTGGAGACTTCGCGGCTCGCGAAGCCCAGAAATGTGTTCCGGCCACCGAGAACCGCGGCGATGTAGGCGTCCCTTGCTTCGACGCGGCCGGAGGCGTGCACGTAGATGAAGCCGGGATCCAGAAGCTGTCTGAGAGCAGCCTCGTCACGCGCGATCAGCGCTGCGCGACGATGCTGTTCCGCGGTCGCGATTGACTTATCGCGACCGCGCGAGTCCAGCACGGGACGAACCGCACCTTTGGCGGAACC
Organism: Bauldia sp.; assembly: GCA_035549395.1. Taxonomy (GTDB): domain Bacteria; phylum Pseudomonadota; class Alphaproteobacteria; order Rhizobiales; family Kaistiaceae; genus DASZQY01. The sequence goes on along the minus strand of DASZQY010000342.1, from coordinate 6,665 downwards.
GACTGGCTGCATGGCCGAAACCTTTGCGGCCTCTTCGCCGGTTTATTGGACCGTTATGCCGGCGTCCTTGATGACCTTGCTCCACTTCGCAAGTTCGCTGTTGACCCAGTCGCTGAAGTCCTTCGGGGAGCCGGTCTTGATGGTCCCATTAAGCGACGCCAGCGCCTGTACCACCTCGGGCTTCTGCAGTGACTGGTTGAGCGCGTCGTTGAGCTTCGCGACGATATCGGCAGGAGTCCCGGCAGGAGCGACCATGCCGTACCATGCCACATACGAGTAGTTCTCCAGACCGGGCGTCGCGCTCATCGAGGGTGCGGCCGGATCTGTCGAGGCAGTCGGGCTCGTGGTGCCGAGAATGTTGACGTTGTTGGCCTGGATCAGCGGGTCCAGGACGGACGGCGTGGCAAACGTGTAGTCAACCTGGCTGCCCGCCAGAGCGAGCGCAATCGGCCCGCCGCCTTTGTAAGGTATCTCCACGATCTTCATGCCAGTGAGGGAACTCAGCAACGCCTGAGACAGCTGGGAAGTTGATCCCGGCCCGGAGGTGGCCAGGGTCACCTTGCCGGGATTGGCTTTGACGTAGGAAATGAAGTCGGCGACGTTGGTCGCCGGAAAATCCTTGCGCGTGGCCAGGAAGAGCGAAAACGTCAGAATGCTGCCGACCGGAGTGAAGTCTTCCGGGGTCTTGTACGGCAGGTTCGGCGTCATCGCCGGGTTGGTGACGAGCAGCGGATTGACCAACTCGAGCGTGTAGCCGTCCGGAGCCGCCTGCGTCAGATCCTGCGTACCCAGAATGGCGCCCGCGCCGCCCTTGTTCTCGGTGACCAGCGGCTGCCCAAGAATCTGCTGCATGCTGGCCTGCAGTGCGTGCGCAATTACGTCGCCGCTTCCGCCGGGAGCGAAAGGAATGATCAGCTTGATCGGACGGCTTGGATATTGAGCGGCCGTCTCACTGTGGGCGGCGCCCGCAACAAGGCTGAGCCCGCCAAGCAGACCCAGCATCAACAACGATTTTCGCATATTTTCCTCCCAGGACGATGCGACACAAATCTGGTTTTTGACCGAAATTTTTGAGAGCTCTATCAGAGCACGGCAGCATTCCCCGCGACCGTGCTGCGATGCACGGTGCGCCCGTACTTCGACTTGTCAAACGTGGTGGCGCGGTGGAGCGTGCACCGGTTGTCCCACATGACCAGATCGAATGGCCGCCATTTGTGGGAATAGACGAACTGCGGCTGCGTGCAGAAGTCGGTGAGCTCGTCGAGCAGCGCCTTGCCCTTTTCCTCATCCATGCCGACGATCATCTTCGCGTGAGCACCGACAAACAGATTCTTGAGGCCGTTGACCGGATTGACGCGCACGACCGGCTGTTCGACGGGCGGCAGCCGCTTCTTCTGATCCTTGTCAAACATGCCTTCCTTGACGTGTTCCCTGACCGTTGCGACGTCATGGATAGCGACCAGCGTCTCAACCTGCTCGCGCCGCGCCTCGGGTAGCGCCGCGTAGGCTGCGCGCTGGCTGGCGAACTCGGTGTTGCCGCCTTCTGGCGGAATGACGCGCCCCGAAAGCAGGGACGCCAACGCCGGAATGCGTTTGAACGAGCTATCCGTGTGCCACTTCTCGGTGCGCATTCTCTGCTGCACGCGAATGTCATCGACCGGCATCAGCTGGCCATTTGGCTCGATATTGGTGAGCCGGGAGATCGGCGAAGCCGTGAAGTTGTTGGCCGCGTGCTTGTCAGTCATCTCAAGCGCGCCAAAGTTGCGCGTGAACTCGAGCTGGCTGTCGTCGTCGACGCGCTGATCGCGGAAAACGAGAATTTGGTGCTCATTGAACGCCGCCCACAATTTCTTGAGCGTGCGAGCCGACTGAGGTTGCGTGACATCGATCCCGGTCACCTCGGCGACGAAAAGCGGGTGCAGCTTTTCGACGTGCAACTGGTCCATGACTGTCATTGGTTCTCCTCCCGCGTATGGCAACCCGCGGATCAAGCCATCTCCAGGCCTGTTCGGCGAGCGGCGTGCGGGCCTTGCCACAGCGATGCTGGATATATCAACGACACAGTTGATATGTCAACCAATGTAAGACTGCCGTTTCCTCGTATGAGGACGTCGGCACACGTCCTCGGGCAGCGCTCCGCACTCTGGAATATGGCCGACGTCGATTAGCCCGATCGCAACCGCGATCGCCGGCAGAAGGGAAGCTTGACTCCGCAATAGCCGCCACCTAACCGGAGATTATGCGGCTGATCGCGTCGTTTGGGTTGGCCGTCGGATGACTGCGCAGGAGGATGCGGCACGATGTACAAAATCGAGGAGTCGACCTTCTATCTCATCCACAAGCTGTCCCGCTCTCTGTCCAAGGGCGGCCAGACTTTCTACTACACAAAATTCAAGATTGGCGCGGCGGAGCATCGCGTGCTCAGTGTGCTCTACGGCTATGGGCCGCTTATCTCCGCCGAGGTCAACAAGATCGCGGCAATGGACAAGGCGTTGATCAGCCGGACGCTATCCCGTCTCAAGACACGCAAGCTGGCGCGCAACGAAGCCGATCCACTGGATGGCCGTAAGCGCCAATGGGAATTGACCGAGCGCGGTCGCTCAATCATGGCGCAGGTCCAGCCTCTCCGGAAAAAGCGGCAGCGGATCATCTTCGCCACGCTCACCGCCGATGAACAGAAACAGCTGAAGGATATGGTGAAGCGCCTCCTGGCTGCCTCCGAGGACCTGCATCGCAAGGAGGTGAAAGAGCTACGCGCCCAGAAGTCGAGCAAGTCAGTGAAACCGACGTTCTCCGGGGCCCGCGCGTTGACTGCGGCCGAGGAAGACACGGACGCCGATCCAACCTGGGCATGAACAAACGCCCGCGCCTAGGGAATCGGCCGCAGACGCACGACTACGTCTATGCGACTGACCTCATAGCCGGGACGGATGGAGGGCACTCGTTTCAGGACCAACTCGCCCTCGGGTATATCAAACACCTGGTTGGTGTCTTCGAGCAGGAAATGGTGATGATCGCTGGTGTTCGTGTCGAAGTATGCCCGCGATCGGTCGCCTGCGATCTCACGCAGCAGCTTCGCGTTGGTGAACTGGTGCAGCGTATTGTAGATAGTCGCCAGCGACACCGAAACGTTCTGTATCGCTGCTTCCTCGTAGAGACGTTCCGCGCAGACATGACGATGTCCGTTGCCGAAGAGGATCGACGCCAGAGCAACACGTTGCCGGGTCGGTCGCAGCCCGGCAGCGCGCAATAACGCCCGGATGGCCGACTGTCCCATCCGAGAATGCTGATGGTCGCCTGCACCAGACAATTCTCTCCCCCCGCCTTTTGCGATGCCGACCAGCTAGCGATCGATAATGTTGACTTGTCAATCATATTATTGTCGCGTACCGGCATCCATATGAAGGAGTGGCACCGTGCCAGCTTATGAACTTAGAGGCGTGATCCCCGCAGTCCCGACGCCAGTCTCACCGCAGGGAAATGTCGACGTAGGGCGATTGATCAGCTTTTGCGGTCACCTGCTTGCCGAAGGCGCCGACGGCTTGAACATCACAGGCACGACTGGAGAAGCGACCTCGCTGTCGCGAGAGCAACGGCTCGAGATCATATTTGCGGTAGCCGGAAGCGCCCTCGACAAAAGGAAGATAATGATCGGCACCGGAGCCGCGGCTGTAGCCGACGCCGTCACTCTGTCGCGCGCGGTCGGAGAGCACGGGTTTGCGGGCGCGCTCGTCCTGCCTCCGTTTTATTTCAAGGATCCGTCTGAAGCGGGCCTGCTTCGATACTTCGAAGCGATCGTAAAATCCTCGCCTGACCTCGATATCTATCTCTACAACTTCCCGGCCTTGTCAGGCATACGCTTTACCATCGAGCTCATCGCCGCGCTCGTCCACGCGTTCGGAAGCAGAATAAAAGGACTCAAGGATTCCTCAGGCGATTTGAACTATGCCAGTGGCGTCGTTGAGAACTTTCCTCAGCTTTCGGTTTTTCCATCGAACGAAGGCACCCTCCTTCAAGCGCGGGAGGGCAAGTTTGCCGGAGCGATCTCGGCCACTGCGAATCTTTCGCCCGCGGCGTGCGCCGCCGCGTTTCGCAATGGCGATAGCGACGCACTCAAGCGAGCGGTGGCAATAAGAGCGATTGTCGCAAAAGGTTCGCTCGTGCCCCGAATCAAATCTGTTCTTTCCCGCAGCTTGTCTGATGACTATTGGGCCAATGTCCTGCCTCCCTATGCCCCACTAGGCACGGATGCTGCGCAGGAACTGTTCGAGTCGATCCAGGGCGATCTAGGCCGGTTTTGAGGTGAAGATTCTCCGGGTGTCCGACCTGCCCTGGGAGCACACCGAGATGTTCACGTGTCATCCCACCGCCACCGTCAGGGTATCCTCATTCGCGTGACCCCTCATGATGCGAGATGCATGCTTCCAGGGCGGCGCAGGCTTCCACATGTCTGTCATCACTCGCAAAAAAGATCGGACGCCGCTACGGCATAGCGAGCGCGCGCAGGCGAAGTTGAGTTGTCATGGTTTGGCCGGGCGCCAGCCGCCGCAAGCCGCTTGCTGAACCGAGGTTGTGCCCGTTGGCCGAATGGGTCATGGGCTCGAAGCAGAAGTAGTCGTAACGAAATTCGGAATCGAAATCGAGGGCTGAGCGAAACAGAAAATAGCGATCGAACGGTGGCTCGCCTTCGATCTGCAAGGTGAGCTTGCGCTCCGGCCACACCACCACCGCCGTGCCGGCCCACCCCTCGAACCCGCTGTTGATCCAATAAGAAGGCAGACGACGCGGCACCCTGAAATCGAGATCGAGCGGTATGGGCGAGAGTCGGTCGGGGAGGTAGTCGTGCTTCTCGCTCCAGAAGCCGGTCGCAGGCGCCAGGAGCATCGTCCTGTCGGTCAGCGGCAGGAACAGATGGTGCCCCAGCCCAAAGGGCAACGCAAATTCGCCGGCATTGGTGACGCTCAGCCTCATATGCAGCGCGCCATCCGCAATCGTGATTTCCTGACGCGCACTGTAGGAATATGGCGTTGCATACTCGCGTGCGGAGTGATTGAAGGCGAGGGTCACACTCCCGTGGCTATGGGCGAGGACCGTCCACGGCAATAGCCAGCCGTCGCCATGGACGTAGTGCCGATCCCGCTGTGTATTCGGCGCCAGGACGATCTGGTGCCCTTCGAACGTGAAGCGGTTATCCTCGACGCGATTTCCAAACGGCACCATCGGAAATGAAGCCGCCTTAAGGGGATCAGACACCGTTTCATCGCCGGCGTAGGGGCGCAGGATCGGCTCCGCGCCGGCGTACGCATCCATGATCGAACCACCGAGCGCACTGACGCGCGCGCGCAGCACACCGTCGGTGATCGCGATGATTTCCATCGGGCTTAGTTGACAGCCAGATTCACGGCCTTGACGTCCGGCCGCTGCAAGAAGCTCTGCTGCAGGGCTGTGCCGAGCCCCGGACCCGCCGGCGCCGTGACATAGCCGTCCGAAACAGCAGGCAGCTCCGTCACAACCTCCTTGTACCAGCCTGTGTAGTAGGCCCGCACACACTCTTGGAAGACGGCGTTCGGCACGTTCGTTGTGAGATGGCAGGCGGCGGTCCACACGACAGGACCTGTGCAATCATGCGGCGCGACCGGCAGGCTATGGGCTTCGGCCATGGCTGCTATCTTTTTGGCCTCGCTGATGCCGCCGCACCAGCCGAGATCGAACATCACGTAGCTCGCGGCGCGTTCGGCCAACAATGTCCTGAACGACCAGCGCGTGGCGAGCGTTTCGCTAGCCGTTACCGGAACGCGCGTCGATCGGGCGAACTCGCGCAGTCCGTCGAGGTCGTTCATCTTGATGGGATCTTCGAACCAAAACGGATTCATCGGCTCGACGGCACGCGCAATTTGCTGCGCCGACGGCAGCGACCAGAGCGAGTGCATCTCCAGCATGACGTCGATCTTCATGCCGACCGCCTTGCGGATCTGTTCGAAGACGCGGGTGCCGCTGACGAGGTCCGTTGGCGAAAGGTAGTGACCGTCGCTTGCCGGCGCGTAGAGATCGAAGGGCCATATCTTCATGGCGGAGAAGCCTTCCGACAGCAGGTCGGCGGCAAGCTCGCCCGGTCTCTCAAGAAAGGCGCGCAGGTCGTCGTACGGGCCGGAACTCGCCGCCCGGAGACCCCAGTTGTCGTTCTTTTCCACGGCCGGGCGCTGGTAGTAGCTGTAACCGGCGCACGTGTTGTAGGCGCGCACGCGCATGCGGCTGGCGCCGCCGAGCAGCTGATAGACCGGCTGGCCGGTCAGCTTCCCGAATATGTCCCACAGCGCCATGTCGACCGCGGAGGCGGCCCGCATCTCTGCGCCGTGGCTGGCGAAGCCAGGAAAATCCAGCATCAAACGGCGGCTATGGCGATCGATCGCAAGCGGATCCTGCCCGATTAGATAAGGCGCCACATTCTCGCGAATTGCTGCCGCCACCGAACCCGCGCCGAACATGGTCTCGCCGAGCCCGACAATGCCTGCGTCAGTATGAACGTGGATCCACAGCATGTGAGGGTGCTGCGTCCAGGTAATTGCATCGATGCCTGTGATCTTCATTTGGTTTCTGTCTTTCGCCGGTGCGCTGGCATCCTCCGGGACCGCCCACGGCGAGTCAACCAATCTGGTACCGGTTCC
>DASZQY010000341.1:0-4813 GCA_035549395.1 Bauldia sp. | reverse complement strand
AACGACCTCGATGCCGACACCCAGATGTGGCACACCGCCACCGGCAGCTAAATGTCCGCAGTGACCGAAACCGATGGCGCGGTGACAACCGCGCCATCGACCATCGCCGAGGCCGGCAGCAGCGTCTCAGTTGACGGCGTCACCGTCGCCTACCGCGGCACGACGGTGCTGAAGTCGTTCAGCCTGGAAGTCGAGCCGGGCGAGATCGTTGCGCTCATCGGTCCGTCCGGCTCGGGCAAGACCACGGCGCTGCGCGCCGTCGCCGGTTTCGTGCGCCCGACGGGCGGGCGGGTGCGCATCGGCGGCGAGGACGTGACCGAGGTGGCGCCCTATGCGCGCGGACTCGGCATGGTCGTCCAGAACTACGCGCTCTGTCCGCACATGCGCGTCGGCGACAACGTCGCGTTCGGGCTGCGCGCCCAGGGCGCGGCGCGCGACCTCACCGCACGACGCATCGACGAGTGCCTGGCGATCGTCGGAATGTCGCAATATCTCAACCGCTTCCCGCGCGAGCTTTCCGGCGGGCAGCAGCAGCGCGTCGCGATTGCGCGGGCGCTCGCCATCCGGCCGCGTGTCCTTCTGCTCGACGAGCCGCTCTCGGCGCTCGACGCGCAGATCCGCCGCAACATGGTGGACGAACTGGCGCGGCTGCATCGCGAACTGCCGGCGCTCACCGTGCTTTACGTCACCCACGACCAATCCGAGGCGCTGACGCTGGCGGAGCGTATCGCCATCCTGCGCGACGGCGCGCTCAGCGCCTACGGCGCCTCGCGCGCACTCTACCGGCGGCCGCCGAACCGCTTCGTCGCCGAGTTCCTCGGCCGTGCCAACATCATGCCGGTTCACGTCGAGGCGATCGATGAGCGCAGTGGGCTCGGCACCGTGCGCTTCCGCGATGCCGTCGTGCGCGCCCAGACCGGACCGCGCGTATTCGCCGGGCGGGCGGCGCTGCTCTGCGTTCGCCCCCACGCCCTCACCGTCACCGCCGATCCTTCCGCCAACGCGATTGCCGGCACGGTGGCCGCCGCGCTCTGGCAGGGCGAGGCCAACAGCATCACGCTGGACGCTGACGGCACCAGCATCCGGCTTTCCATGTCACCCCACCTGGAAGCGCCGCAGCTTGGCTCGCGGCTGTCGGTCGCGTTCTCGCCCGAGGAAGCGACGCTGATCGCGGAGGACACCGCCAGCGATGGCTGACGCGGCGGCACCGGCACGTCCTGTGGCAGCGCGCATTCCGGCCGGGCTCTGGGTAGTGCCGCCCGCGGCCGTGCTGGCGATCATCTTCTTCTACCCGCTGGCGCTGATCGCGCGGCAGGGGATCGTGGGCGACGACGGCATCCCGTCCCTCGCCCACGCCGGCCATGTCTTCGGCACCGCGGCTTTCCACGCCGCCCTGCTGCATACGGTGGAGATCGCGGGCGCCGCAACTATCGGCTGCCTGATCCTCGGCTTCATCTTCGCGCTGCTGCTGTCGTTCGTGCCATTCGTCGGCAGCCAGATCATCGCACGCCTGATCGAGACGTATGTGGCGCTGCCGACGTTCCTGGTCGCGCTCGCCTTCACCTTCATCTACGGCTCGGCCGGCCTGCTCAACGGCGGGCTGATGGGACTCTTCGGCCTTCAGCGCCCGCCGGTCGATTTCATCTATTCACCGTGGGGCGTGATCCTCGCCGAGGTCACGGTCTACACGCCATTCGTCATGCGCCCGCTGCTCGCCGCTTTCTCGCTGATCGACCGGGCGCAGCTCGAAGTGGCGTCGAGCCTCGGCGGGCGACCGCAGCAGATCGTGCGCGAGATCATCGTGCCGGCGGCGCTGCCCGCACTGCTTGCCGGCGGCAGCCTCTGCCTGCTGCTCACGGTCAACGAATTCGGCATCGTGCTGTTCATCGGCGCCAAGGGCGTGATCACGCTGCCGCTGATGGTCTACGACAAGGCGATCCAGGAATTCGACTACACGACCGCCTGCGTCATCGCGATCGTCAACGTCGTGCTGTCGCTGGCGCTCTACACGCTCTACCGCGTGCTGGTGCTGCGTTTCGGAGGCCGCCGTGCTGGTCTGGTCTAGCGGCGGCCGGGCGCTGGTCTGGCTGTTCGGCGGCCTGCTGTTCGCCATCGTCTACGGCGCGCCGATCGCGGTGATCGCGCTCGGCAGCATCGCCGGCCACTGGAACGGGGTGCTGCCCAGCGACTTCACGCTCCGCCATTTCGGCGAGGCATTCACCGGCGATTCGGCCCGCGAGCTGCGCGTCAGCATCGTCACCGGGCTGGTCGCGAGTTTCGTCGCGATCGTGCTCGGCACGTGGGCGGCGCTGGCGCTCCGCTCTATCCGGCCGGTGCCGCGGCGCGTGCTCGATCTCGCCTTCTTCATCCCGAGTGCGGTGCCTTCGGTGTCGGTCGGGCTCGGACTGCTGGTCGCGTTCAGCCAGCGGCCGCTGTTGCTCAACGGCACGATCTGGATCGTGCTCATCGCGCATCTCGTGCTGGTCTCGGCCTTCGCCTACGGCAGCGTCTCGGCAGGGCTCGTGCGGCTGGCGCCGGAATACGAGCAGGTCGCCGAGAGTCTCGGCGCGCGTCCGTTCTACCGGCTCCGCCACGTCACGCTGCCGCTCGTACTGCCCTATCTGGTCGGCGCCTTCAGCCTCGCATTCGCGCTGTCGATGGGCGAGCTCGGCGCGACCGCGATGGTCTATCCGCCGGGCTGGGTGACGATGCCGGTCGGCATCTTCGCGCTCACCGACCGCGGCGACATCTTCAACGGCGCGGCGCTGACGATGGTGCTGGTCGCCGTGACGCTGGTCGTGCTGATCGGGCTGTCGCGCATCTCGAACCGAGCCGCCGCGCGGTAGCGCTACTCGGGGAAGAACGACTTGAGCAGCTCGATCTCCGCCTTGGGGCCGGCGAAGTCGTTCCCGACGCGCTCGTAGAAGCGCGCCAGCGCGGCGTACATGTCGCCCTCGGCGCGGGCATCGCCGCCGGCAAAGGCCGCGATTTCCTCCATCTCGGCGACCCAGCGGCCAGCCTTGCCAAACATGTCGGGGACGGTGCGGCGGAAGCTCGCAAGCAGGTTCTGCTGGCTGACGCCCAGCTCGGCATAGAGCGCCTCGGAAATGCCGGCGCGATGCGCCGCAAGGATCATCGAGGCGGCGAGGCCGATGAGGCCCTTGGTGATGCCCGCATACGACATCTTCAGTGCCGAGGCGGCGCCGACCGGCCCTTCGAGAACGCTGATCTTCAGCCCATATTCGCGCAATGCCGTGACCTTCTCGGCCTCGGGACCGGCAACATAGTAGACCGGACTGTAGCCATCGGCGCGCGGCGGCAGGCCGATGATGCCGCCATCGACGAAGTGGCAGCGCGACGGCGCGACGATCATCTCGACCATCATCACCGTGTTGGGATTGATGGCGTTGAGATCGACGTAAATCGGCTTGCGGTTGACGCGCATGAGCGCCGGCGCCAGGCGCTTGGCCAACGGTATGGCCTCCGCCGGCGGAACGATTGACAGGATGAAATCGGCCTGGGCGAATTCGTCCTCCGAGACGGAGCGCATGCCGGCCTTGGCGGCGCGCTCGGCACTGGCGGCACTACGGCCCTCGGTGATGGTGCGCACCTCGACGCCACCGGCGACCAGGCGCGCCGCAGTGGCGGCGCCCATGCCGCCCTGCGCCATGATCGAAACGACGAGGCTCATCGTGCCGCCTCCATGCCGGCGAATTTGGCGGCGTCGGCGATCAGCCGCCCGAGCTCGGCCTGCTCGCCGGCGTCGAGATCGACAAGCGGCGGCCGGACAGGCCCGGCATTCCTGCCGACGACGCGAAGTCCCGCCTTGATGATCGAAACGGCATATCCGGGGCGGCGCGCCCGCAACTTGACCAGTGGCATGTAGAACTCGCGCATGATGCGCTCCGCGAGCGGAGCATCCTCAACCAGCGCGTCATAGTACGCCTTCGCGATCGCCGGCGAGAAAGAAAATACAGCGGAACTATAAGCACGAATGCCCAGCGCAAAGCACTGGCGGGCGTTGATCTCGGCGGTCGGCACGCCGTTGATGAGGACGATGCGATCGCCGAGCAGATGCTGCAGCGCCTTCAGCGCAGCGAAGTCGCCAGTACCGTCCTTGAGCCCAATCAGGTTCGCGTGCTTTTCAGCCAGGCGAGCAACCGTCTCCGGCGCGAAGATGCCATTGTCGCGGCTGTAGACGATGACGCCGATGCCGGCCGCGCGGCACACATAGCTGACGTAAGCCGCGAGCCCCTCCTGGTCGGGCGCGATCAGATACGGCGGCAGCAGCAACACCGCGGCTGCACCGGCTTCCGCCGCGGCGCGCGCCGACTCGGCGGCTATGGCGACACTACCGCCGACGCCGGCGATGACCGGAATGCCGGAGGCGTTTGCCACGGTGGCTGCGACGATGACCTTGTGCTCGGACTCCGTGAGCGAGAACAGCTCCCCGGCCCCGCCAGCCGGAACAAGGGCTACCGGCTTCGCCGCCGCAAGATCGGCGACGTGGCGCGCAAGGCCCGCCGTATCCAACGCCATATCGGCAGTGAACGGAGTCGCCGGAAAGGAGAGGATGCCCTCCGAGAGGACATGCCGGAGAGATGCCATATCGCTCACGTGTCCTCCCATTGGACGATAGTGAGGCCGCCGTTGAAATCGGTGAGGTAGATCAGGCCGTCGGGCTGAACATAGACGTCGGCCGTGTGCAGGATGGTCTTGGAGGTCGCGGGGCGCGGGTCCATCGGGCGGGCCGGCGGCAGTGGCACGAAGTAGCCAATCTCATCCGGCCGGTAAGGATTGCCGATGTCGAAGA
>DASZQY010000340.1:0-7983 GCA_035549395.1 Bauldia sp. | reverse complement strand
AAGTTCAGCGGTCGCCGGATCGGGCTCGAAGACACAGAGGTCGGTCATGACGCGCGTCGGGCCTTTTGTCTTCAGGCCGTATTTCTCGCGGCTGCCGAGGCCGGTGCCATGGCCGAGCGAGGTGATGAAATCGAGCTTGTCGACGAAGGCGCGCTTCGACATCGCCATGGTGATGAAGATTTCGCCGCAGCAGGCGGCGATTTCCGGCGCGCCGCCGCCACCCGGCAGCCTGACCTTGGGATGGGCGTAGTCGCCGACCACGGTGGTGTTGAGGTTGGCGAAGCGGTCGATCTGCGCGCCGCCAAGAAAGCCGACGGTGATGCGCTCGCCCTGCAGCCAGTAGCGGAACATCTCGGGCACGGAGACGGTGGTCAGCGCCGTGTCGCAGAGCTCGCCGTCGCCGATCGAAAGCGGCAGGACGTCGGGCTTGGTGTCGATGGTTCCCGACTCGTAGATCAGCGTGATACCGGGAGCGTGGGTGCGGCGGGCAAGGTTGCAGGCCGCCGAAGGCGCGCCGATGCCGACGAAGCAGACGTCGTCGTTGCGCAGCGCCCGCGCCGCGGCGATGGTCATCATCTCGGAGGGGGTGAAGCTCGCACTCATGCCGCGCTCCTCCGCCCGGCGTGCGGCAGGAAGGCGAAGGCATCCTTAGCCAGCACGTTCTCCTTCATCCAGGCGAGGAAGGTGTCGCGCTCCCTGGCGATGCCGTCCCATGCCCTGTAGAAGGCGTTAGCGCGCTTGTAGTAGCCCTGCGCGTAGGATGGGAACGCCCCGCCGGGAACCTCGGCGATCGCGCTTATCGTCCACGACGGCAGAATGACGGCGTTGCGGCTGCGCGGGCCGAAATCCTCGACCACCTCCTCGACCGTGACGACGCTGCGCCTGGCCGCCAGCACCGCCTCCTTCTGCACGCCCACGATCCCCTCCAGCAGCACGTTGCCGGCGCGATCGGCGCGAAGCGCGTGGATGACGGCGACATCCGGCCGGATCGCCGGAACGGTCGCGAGCACTTCGCCGGTGTAGGGACATGTGACCGAGCGGATGCTCGGATTGACGCGCGGCAGCTCGACCCCGCGATAACCGCGGAACACTGCGAACGGCAGGTTGGCGGCGCCGGCGTCATAGGCGTTGGCGAGCGCGGCGTGCGAATGTTCCTCGATGGCGAGCGGATTCGGCCAGCCGTTCTCGACCGCGTCGCGCAGCCGGTAGAGCGAGCCGACGCCCGGGTTGCCGCCCCAGGAAAAGATCAGCTTGTCGGCCGCGCCCATGCCGATCAGCTGGTCGTAGATCAGATCGGGAGTCATGCGCACCAGCGTCAGGTGCCGGCGGCGCTGACGCACGACCTCATGCGCCGCAGCGAACGGAATGAGGTGCGTGAAGCCCTCCATGGCGATGGTGTCGCCGTCGCGCACGTTGGCGGCGATCGCATCGGACAACGACAGGAACTCGGCCATCGCCTTGCCTTGACCTCTCCGGCAGTGTGTTCGATAATCGAACATATGTTCGATTATCGGCATATCCTTGATGGCGGATCGCGCAATGTCAACTGACGACCGCGAATACATGGCGACCCTGGCGAAGGGGCTGGCCGTGCTCGCCTCCTTTGGCGAGCGGCGCCCGTCGATGACCCTCTCGGAGGCAGCATCGGCCGCTGGCCTGTCGCGCGCCGCCGCGCGCCGCGTCCTGCTGACGCTCACCGATCTCGGCTATGTCAGCCAGAAGGGCCGCAGCTTCGCCCTTGCGCCGCGCATTCTCGAACTTGGCTTCGCGTATCTGTCGACGCAGTCGTGGCTGGATCGCGCCGAGCCACTGATGAAGGAGCTCAGCCACGAAACCGAGGAATCGTGCTCGGCCGCCATCCTGCAGGGCAGCGAGATCGTCTACGTCGCCCGCATGCCGGCACCGCATCGCCTGATGTCGACGACAATCGCAGTTGGCTCGCGCCTGCCCGCTTTCCACACCTCGCTTGGCCGCGTCCAGCTTGGCTTCCTTTCCCCGGATGAGGTTGCGGCACGGATGACCGAGGCGGCCGCCACGCGTTTGACGGCGAAGGCGATCACCGGCAAGGCCGCGCTGCTCGCCCGCATCCGCACCGACCACGCCCAGGGCTATTCACTGGTCGACGAGGAGCTGGAAGCCGGGCTGCGCTCGATCGCCGTGCCGATCGTCACACGCGGCGGCGAATGCATCGGCGCGATCAATCTCTCGACCCATGCCGGACGGCTGAAACGCAGCGAACTGCGCGATCGCTTCCTGCCCCGACTGCAGGCAGTTGCGGCAGCGATCTCGCGCACACTGGTCTGAGGCTCTACAGGCCGAGAGCGCCCACGACCTCGCTGACACTTCGCGACAGCAGCGCCACGGAAGCTGACGACGCCACGGCGGCGCGCGTCGTCAGCCCGACGGCACCGCGCGTTTCGGACGTATCGATCGGCAGGATTGCAATATCGCCGGCGGCGCGATCGAGGGCGATGACGCCCTCCGAGATGATCCAGATCGCATCCGAATGCCGCAGCATGCCATGCCCGAACGCATCCGAGACGGTCTCGATCTCCTCCGGCAGCTCGCCGATGCCATGCGCGATGAGAAACCGCTCGACGAAGGGACGGATGACGGAGTTCTGCGTCGGCATCAGCACGGTGAATTCGCGGATGCGCGTGAAATCGACGGCACCGTCGGCGAGCAGCGGATGGCCGGGGCGGACAGCGAAGACGACCTGCTCGGCATAGAGATGCGCGAAGTTCAGCCCCTTCATCTGGTCGGGCGCCGCGAGGCGCCCGACGACGAGATCAAGCTCGTCCGAGCGGAGCTGCGCGAGCAACACGGTGTTCTCGCCGCTGACGATCTTGACCGGCACATCGGAGTTGGCCGCCAGGAACCGCCGGATGGCCAACGGCATCACGCGCGCCGCGACGGTTGGCAGAGCACCGACACGGAGCGGCGGCTGGAGGCTGGCCTGCGTGCGCGCCACGCTGTCGATGCCGCGCCGGATGGCGAGCAGGCTCTCGCCGGCGTGCTGAAGGAAGACATCGCCAAACCGCGTCACGCGAATCCCGCGTCCGTCGCGCTCGACGAGACGGACGCCGACAGCTGCTTCAAGCTCGCGCAGCGTCTTGCTTACAGCGGGCTGGCTGACACGCAGCACGCCGGCCGCCCGGCTTACGCTTTTCTGGCGGGCCACCTCAATGAAGGTGTTGAGGTGCCGGAACTGAACAGGGATAACCGTCATGGCACCGCGCAATCCATATCGATCAGGTTATCAATATACGCCAATTTCTCATTTTACCTGAACGGAATCGCGATGAATCATGCCGCCTGACTGGCGGATGGGAGCCGCTGAACAAGGGAGGAGTCAGACGATGACAAAGCAGGTAGGGCGCGCGCCGCGCGCCGGGATTTCACGCCGCAATTTCATGACGACGGCCGCGGCAGTAGGCGCGTCTCTGGCGCTCGGCGGCCGCTACGCCGCTGCCGCCACCGACACCATCAAGGTCGGTTTCATCAGCCCGCGCACCGGCCCGCTGGGCAGCTTCGGCGAAGGTGACGGATTCATCCTGGAAGCGGCGAAGAAGAAACTGGCAGGCGGCCTCACGATCGGCGGCAAGACCTACGCGACCACGATCATCGACCAGGACACGCAGTCCGATCCGGCACGCGCCGCGCAACTCGCGAAGGACCTGATCAACAATCAGGGCATCGATTTCATGCTGACGACCTCCACGCCTGAGGTGGTCAATCCGGTGGCCGACGCCTGCGAGGCGGCTGGTGTGCCGTGCCTGGGCACGATCGTCCCCTGGGAGGCGTTCTATTTCGGTCGCGGCGCCAAGCCTGGACAGCCATCGCCTTTCAAGTGGACGTATCTCTTCTCCTTCGGCACGGAGCAGTTCGCCCAGACCTATCTCTCGATGTGGGGCGGCATCGACACGAACAAGAAGATCGGCGTGCTCTACCCCAACGACGCCGACGGCAATGCCGTACGCGGCGCCCTGGCGCCGCTGCTTGCCAAGGGCGGTTACACCATCGTCGATCCGGGTCCGTATGAAGACGGGACGACCGACTATTCTTCGCAGATCGCGACCTTCAAGAAGGAGCAGTGCGAGATCTTCAACACCTTCCCGATCCCGCCTGACTTCGCGGCTTTCTGGCGGCAGGCCGCGCAGCAGGGCTACACCAAGATGGTGAAGATCGCGCAGGTGGCGAAGACCGGACTCTTCCCGGCCGACATCGAAGCTGTCGGCAGCCTCGGCAATCGCGTCGCGACCGCTGCTTATTGGCATCCGACATTCCCGTACAAATCGTCGCTCACCGGATTGTCGGGCCAGGAGATCGGCGATGGCTACACGGCCGCTACCGGCAAGCAGTGGAACCAGCAGCTCGGCGCCACGATGTCGCTGCTCGACGCCGGTTTCGATGCGGCCACAACGTCCGGCAACCCGAACGACAAGGCTGCGGTTGCCGCTGCGCTGGCCAAGCTCAAGACCACGACGACCGTCGGCAAGGTCGATTTCACCTCGGGCCCCGTGCCGAACGTATCGGTGACGCCGATCATCGGTGCACAGTGGGTGAACGCGCCGGCCGGATCGAAGTTCAAGCTCGACCTCGTGATCTGTGACAACGCACCCGACCCGAACGTCCCGATTGCAGCCAAGCTGCAGCCGTATAACGGCTAAGGCTGAGACGGGATAGGATCGCGCCATGACTGCGGCGCAGCAGAATGGCGCGATCCTCACCGCCGCCGGGCTCGGCAAGCGTTTCAATGCGCTGGTCGTGCTCGACGCAGTCGACTTCACCCTGCAGCCGAACGAGGCTGTCGGCATCGTGGGGCCAAACGGCGCCGGCAAGACGACTCTCCTCAACGTGCTCTCAGGCGCCCTCAGGCCGAACGCCGGCAGCGTGCGCTTCAAGGGCACGGACGTAACCGGGCTCTCGGCCGCCTCGCGCTGCCGGCTGGGGCTCGGCCGCACGCACCAGATCCCGCGCCCCTTTGCCGGCATGACGGTGTTCGAAAACGCGCTCGTCGCCGCCACCCATGGCGCCGGGCTGAAGCGCGACGGGGCCTACGACCAGGCGATCGCCGCGATCGAGCTCGCCGGGATGATGAAGGTGGCCAACCGGCGGGCCGAGACGCTGGGGCTGCTCGACCGCAAGCGGCTGGAACTGGCGCGGGTGCTGGCCGCCCGCCCGCAGTTGCTGCTGCTCGACGAGATCGGCGGCGGCCTCACCGACGCCGAGGCGAGCGAGCTGGTCGACACGATCCTCGAGCTGCGCCGGCGCGACATCGCGATCATCTGGATCGAGCATATCGTCCACGTGCTGCTGCGCGTCGCCGATCGGCTGATCTGCATGGACGCCGGCCGGATCATCGCCGACGGCAGGCCGGCCGAGGTCATGGCCGACCCCGAAGTCGTGCGCGCCTACCTCGGAGGCGGACCGCAGTGACCGCGCTCGCCGTCGAGCATCTCGATGTCCGCCATGGCCAGTTGCAGGCCGTGCGCGAAGTGAGCTTCACCGTGCGGAGCGGCGAACGCCTGGCGCTGGTCGGCGCCAACGGCGCCGGCAAAACCACGCTGCTTAGGGCGGTCGCCGGCGCTCATCCGATCACGGCCGGACGTGTGCTGCTCGGCGAGCGCGACGTCACCCGCCTGCCCGCCAACCGCCGCGCCGCGGCGGGCGTCGCCCTCGTGCCCGAAGGCCGCCGCCTGTTCGCCGATATGACGGTCGAGGAGAATCTCCTGCTCGGCCGTATGACCGGCCGCAGGGGCGGCTGGAGCGTCGACCGCGTGCTGGAAACGTTTCCCAATCTGAAGCCGCGCTTCAGGGCGCGCGCCGGCGATCTCTCCGGCGGTGAACAGCAGGCCACTGCCATCGGCCGGGCTCTGATGGGCAACCCGGACGTGCTGCTGCTCGACGAGGTGTCGCTCGGCCTCTCGCCGCTGGTGGTCGATCGCGTTTACGCTTCACTCGACTCCCTGATGAAGGGCGGCACGACTATTGTCCTTGTCGAGCAGGACCTGTCGCGCGCGCTTGCGGTCGCCGACACCGTCGTGTGCCTGCTGGAGGGGCGCGTCGTGCTCGACGGTCCGGCCAAGGAAGTCACCCGCGAGCGCGTCACCGAAGCGTACTTCGGCCTGCGCCGCGGACAGCGAGCCATGGAGGCCGTGTCATAGCCAACCAGCTCATCCAGGGCGTGCTGCTCGGCGGCTACTACGCACTCATCGCGGCCGGCCTGTCGTTCATGTTCTCGGTCATGCGCATCATCAACCTGGCGCACGGCAGCCTCGCGGTGCTCGCGGCGTTCGCGCTGTTCGTGCTCGCCGACCAGTATGGCATCTCGCCTTTTCTCGGCTTGCTCATCGTCGTGCCGGCGATGGCCGTCGTCGGCTGGCTGCTGCAGACGCTCGTGCTGGAGCGCGCCTCGCGCGCCGGCCGGCTGGTGCCGATTCTCGCGACCTTCGGGTTGTCGATCGTGATCGACAACCTGCTGTTCCAGCAGTTCGGCGCCAACACCCGCTCGCTGGCCCCGTACATCGGCGATCTCTCTTTCGATTCGTGGCAGATCACCGACGATATCGCCGTCGGCAAGCTGGCCGTGCTGATCCTTGCCGCCGCGGTTGTCGTGCTGGGGGCGATCCAGATCTTTCTCAACTTCACCCAACTTGGCCGAGCCGTGCGCGCCACCGCCGATGACGCCGACACCGCCGGGCTGCTCGGCATCGACGCGCCGAGGATCAACGCGCTGGCCACCGCCATCGCCATGGCGACGGTGACGTTGGCCGGCGCCGCGCTCGGCATGCGTGCGACCTTCGACGCCTACTCCGGCGGCATGCAGCTGCTGTTCGCCTTCGAGGCCGCGGTGATCGGCGGTGCCGGTTCGGTGTGGGGCACGCTTTTCGGCGGCATCATCCTGGCGCTCGGCCAGTCGATCGGCGCGTCGATCGCGCCGCAGGGCTTCCTCATCGGCGGCCACGTCGCCTTCTTCCTTGTGCTCTTTGCCCGCCTCGCCGTCCCCGGCTCCAATTTCCGCGCCTTCGTCGCCAGCGCCATGCGGAGGCCGGCATGAGCATGCGCGGCATCGCCATCGAGCGCTGGACGCCGGCTTCGCGCATCGCCGTCGTCGTCGTCGCCGTCGTCATCGTCGTGCTGGCCTTCGGCCCGCTGTTCATGACGCCGGGACAGACCGATCGCCTGACCGCGCTTTTCGTCTACGTGGTGCTGGCCGCGATGTGGAACGCCCTCGCCGGCTTCGGCGGACTGGTGTCAGTCGGCCAGCAGGCCTTCTTCGGTATCGGCGCCTATTTCGCCATCCGCCTCGCCAATGCCGGCATCGACCCGTTCCTGTCGCTGGTCATCGGCGGCCTCGGCGTCGTGGTCGTCGCGGTGCCGCTGTCCTATCCGATGCTGCGCCTGCGCGGCGGTGAATTCGCCATCGGCATGTGGGTGGTGGCCGAGCTGGCCCATCTGCTCGTCAATCTCGACACGCTGGTGCGCGGTGAGACCGGCACGTCGCTGATCTCGCTCAACGCCTACGATACCGGCACCCGCCGCGACTATCTCTACTGGCTGGCGCTGGCCGTGATGGTTGCGCTGCTCGGCGCGCTGTTCGCCCTGCTCCGCAGCCGCGCCGGCGCCGCCATCCAGGCGCTGCGCGACGACGAGGTGGCGGCGGCATCGCTGGGCGTGCGCGTCGTCGGCACCAAGCGCATGCTGTTCACCCTCGCGGCCGTCGGTGCCGGCCTCGCCGGCACGCTGTGGCTGGCGACCGCCATCACCTTCCAGCCCAAGACATTTTTTGGCCCGCAGTGGACGGCCTACATGATCTTCATGGTGCTCGTCGGCGGCATCGGCACGTTCGAGGGGGCCATTCTCGGCGCCGTCATCTTCTTCCTGATCGAGACGTGGTTCGGCGCGGCCGGCGTCTGGTATCTGGTTGGCCTCGGCGCCATCGCCGTGCTGTTCGCATTGCTCTTGCCGCGCGGGCTGTGG
>DASZQY010000339.1:0-2241 GCA_035549395.1 Bauldia sp. | reverse complement strand
GCACGCCATGCCCCTCCAGCGCGCCGACGATCGCCTCCGCCGGCAGCGGCGCGATGTCGAGACGCCGGCAGCGCGAGCGGATGGTCGGCAGCAGGCGCCCCGGTGCGTGGCCGACGATCAGGAACAGCGAGCGGGCCGGCGGCTCCTCCAGCACCTTGAGCAGCGCGTTGGCCGACGACGGGTTGAGGTCGTCGGCAGGATCGACCACGGCGACCCGCCACCCCGCTTCGCCGCTGGTCGAGCCGAAGAAGCCGACGGTGCGGCGGATCTCCTCGACAGTAAGCTGCGTGCGGAAGCGGCCGGTCTGCTCGTCGAACGGCCGCTCGAGAATGAGCAGGTTGGGATGAGCGCGGTTGGCAACCTTCCGGAAAGCGGGGCTGTCGGGCGCGACGCTGAGGTCGGTCGCCGCGGCAACAGCCGCCGACGCCGGATCGGGATGGGCGAGCACGAAACGCGCGAAGCGATAGGCCAGAGTCGCCTTGCCGATGCCCTTGGGCCCGCCGAGGAGCCAGGCGTGGTGCATCCGGCCGGAACGATAGCCTTCGAGCAGCGCCTGCTCCGATCCGGCCGCCCCATACCAGTCCGGCTGCTCCTCGGGCGCGGGCCAGCCGTCGAGGGCATCGAAGCGCACGACTTCGGCGAGATTGGCGGCGGCCATGCGCTCACGCCGCCCGGTCGAGCAGGCGCTTGGTCACGGCCTGCCACACGTCATGCGAGGTTGCCTCTTCCGATTGGCTGGCGTCGATGACGACGCAACGCTGCGGCTCCGCCCGCGCGATGGCGAGAAACGCCTGCCGCCGGGCTTCGTGCAGGACCGTGTCGTCGCGCTCGAAGCGGTCGGGCACCTTGCCGGTGCCCTTGGTGCGCCGCGCCGCCCGCGCCAGTCCGACATCGACCGGCACGTCGAGGATCACCGTGAGGTCTGGATGCGTGCGTCCGACAGCCACGCGGTCGAGCGCGGCGATCATGCCTTCGTCGACGCCGCCAACCATGCCCTGATAGACGCGCGTCGAATCGGCGAAGCGGTCGGAGAGCACCCACTTCCCTGCCCGAAGCGCCGGGCGGATGACTTTTTCCACGTGGTCGGCCCGCGCCGCTGCAAACAGCATCGCCTCCCCGTCGGGCCCGAGCTGCTGCGCGACACCGGACAGCAACGCCGCCCGGATATCCTCGGCAAAGGGCGTGCCGCCGGGCTCGCGCGTCACGACAACCGCCCGGCCGGTCGCTTCCAGGCGCTCGGCCAGCCGCTTGATCTGGGTGGATTTGCCCGCCCCTTCTCCTCCTTCGAACGTGATGAATTTTCCCGACATCGTGGCGGTCATCATGCCCCACCGGTGCGCTGGCGCGAAAGGAAACTTCCGCTGCCTAATACCACCAGCCGAACAGCAGCTCGCGCAGGTTTCCGACCAGCCGCTCGCGGAAATCGCCCGGCTTCACGTCGTTGGCCGCATACACCTTGGCCTCGCGCAGCACCTGATCGTTGGCGCTGAGCTGGAGCGTGCCGATCTCCTGGCCGGCGGCAACCGGCGCCTGCACCGGGCCGCGGTAGACGACGCGCCCGTCCACTTCTTCCTGCGTGTCCTTCGGCAGCAACAGGCTGATCGGCTCCTTGCTGACGATGCTGACGCTGCCCTTCTCGCCACCGAACACCCGCGCTTCCGCGATCACGTCTCCCGGCTTGAAGTAGCTGACCTTCTCGAACGCCGTGAAACCCCATTGCAGCAACTTGCGGGCTTCCTCGCTCCGCTCCTTTTCCGATTTCGCGCCGGTGACGACGACAATGAGCCGCTGTCCGTCCTGCACGGCCGAGCCCACGAGTCCGTATCCCGCCTCCTCGAGATAGCCCGTCTTCAGGCCATCCGCGCCGATGCCCATGTCGAGCAGCGGGTTGGTGTTGCTCTGGCGGATCTTGTTCCAGGTGAAATCGCGCTGCGCGTAGAGCGGATAGTACGCGGCGTCGTCCACGATCAGGTGTTCCGCGATGCGGGCAAGATCGTGCGCCGTCACGTATTGATCGGGGTCCGGCAGGCCGGTCGAATTGGTGAAATGCGAATCGGTCAGGCCGAGCGCCGCGCCCTCATCATTCATCTGCTTGGCAAAGCCGCCTTCGCTGCCCGCCATTCCCTCCGCCAGCACGATGCAGCCGTCGTTGGCCGATTGCACGACGACGCCGTGCAGCAAGTCGTCGACGCTTATCGTAGAGCCCAGCTTGGCGAACATGGTGGTGCCGCCGGAAGGCGC